>JALHPX010000089.1:0-2184 GCA_022842225.1 bacterium | reverse complement strand
GTGCATTTCCCAGCAGCTCCTAAGTTACTCAGTCGCTATGTTGGCCACCAAGGCGCTATCGAAAACTTGCAGGTTCTCCAAGGTCGACGCGCAGTTATGTCGAGTGATACCGAGGGGCTCGTGCGGGCTGCTCCGCTGGATGTAATAATGCGTACTCAATCTGGCAAAGTTCGTGACATCCCCTAAGCTAACCCATTGAATCGTCGACAAAATTCAGCCTTCGTTCACCGACCGATTTTTCGTGCAGTTCTTAGGCAGTTTTAATGCCCTGCTTTCAATGAGTTAGATCCACACTAGGTCGGGTGTTCAATTGGAATACGATTCCGCTTCAAAGTGTTTACAAGCTGTTTACATTTGAGCGTGAAAGCCGGAGGCCAGAGTTGGTCCTCGTCTTGCAACTCTGACCTGTATTATGAAACGCATCATTGTTCTTATCAGCCCAGTGATCTTCTTACTCTTCACCGCTTGCGGTGGAGATGATAGTGCACCACCACCAGCAGCGGCATGCACCAACGATGAATCGCTCAAGAATTTGCAATGCGTGTCCCAGATTGCTCAACAGATTTGCTGCAATGAACAATCGGCTTCGTACCAAAGTTACGGCGCCTATTGCCAAGCAGCTACAACACCGACGGCAGGAGGCTATACTTTGCCTGCGCCGCCTGTGCCGCCCACGCCGACGGCACAAGTGCCTCCACAAATTCCGGGATGCTCGCCGTCGACACAGCCTTTGACGTGCAACCAAGCAATTACCAACTTTGAATTGCAATACAAGACGACGTACGCAACTTGCCAGACCAGTTCCTCCGAAGCCTGGAAGCAACAGCAAGGTGCTGCGGTTATCACCTGCGTCGGTGCTCAAAACGGAATTACGTCAACCGAGCAATATCAGAATTCGCCCCAAGCTCAGTGCCAGGCGGCCTATGCGTATCAAGGTTTTGCGACTTCAGCTCCTGCGACGGTAACGGGGCAGATCCCCGCCGGCGCCGCTCCAGCGGCACCTGCCACGATGGGAACATCACCAGCAGCGGGAACCAATACAGTAACGATGCCGAATACAACGGTGCCGACCGAGCCAGCCCAGACCACAAACAACGGCATGGCCGGATTGCCCACGCAGCCCAGTGGACAAGGCTTCGCGAGCAGCGCGCAAGTTACCACGCTGACGCCTAGCTCAATTCCAGCCGGCTTCTAAGCGGTGGATAACTGTAGAATTCCTAATGCAATAAGTGCTTGAACGGCTAGGGGTGAGCCCCTAAACTCGCCCTGCATCATGAACAGCCGCCGTTTAGATTCTTATTACAAGCCGGGAGTTCTAGGACTTTCTTTCGAGGTCTATCCTCCTAAAAATGCGAATTCCACGCAGGCGCTTTATCGAGTTGTCGAGGAGCTTTGCCGCTGGAAACCCGCTTTTATCTCCGTGACCTACGGCGCTGGTGGCAGCACCCGCTCTCAGAGCCTGGAGCTTCTCTCCGAATTAAAGAAACGCATGACCGTGCCGCTGACCGCGCATTTTACCTGCGTGGGTTCGACGATCGAAGAAATCGAGTCATGGCTGTCGGGCGCACAGGCCCTAGGCGTGGAAAACATCATGGCACTGCGCGGGGATCCGCCGCAGGGACAAGAGAAGTTTGTTTCGACGGTTGGTGGCTTAGGCCATGCGAATGAATTGGTCCAATTGATCCAAACCAAGTTTGCTCGCTTCGGAGTGGGGGTGGCGGGTTATCCGGAGCCCCATCGCGAAGCTTTGAGCCCCGAAGATGATTTGAAACGGCTCAAGACCAAGGTCGATAGTGGGGCGCACGCTGTGTTTACCCAGTTGTTCTATCGCAATGAAGACTTCTTTCGCTTTCGTGAACGTTACGAGGCGCTCGGTGTTGAAGCGCCTTTGGTTCCAGGTATCTTGCCGGTACTGAGTCTTGAACAGTTAAAGCGGATTACCAAACTCTGTGGCGCCTCGATACCGCCCGAGCTGCTAACTCGCTTAGAAGCTTGCAAGGGCGACGGCCCCGCGCAGATCCAAGTGGGCATTGATTACGCAACCGAGCAATGTGAGGGATTGATTCGGGAAGGGGTGCCGGGCATCCACTTTTACGTACTGAATCGGTCTGATATCATCGATAAGATTCTCACCCGACTCGGAATAAAGCCTACATGATAGCTACCTTTCTCCTCTCTTTCTGG
>JALHPX010000088.1 GCA_022842225.1 bacterium | reverse complement strand
GGGAGTAGGCGCCGGTGGAAACGTTCTTTGTAATGTCGGGTACCGACATGCCATCCAGGTAAAAGCCAGTTGGTTGAGTGGAGCCATTGGCCGCATCCCACAAATACTCAGCGAGCGGAAAATTCCAAAGGCTAGGTGCGCTCGTGGCGTTATCGATCACCAGATACGATTGCCCGTCTCGCGCCAGGATTGGCATCGGATCCATCGGCCGCGTTTCTTCAATGAGTGTCTGCTTCAAATCGTCGGCATCGATTTCCAGTGAAGTTAACTCGTTGAAGCGCTCTTGGAAGCCCGCGCCTTTGAGCAGCAGCCTTTTGCCATCGGCGGAGAGAACCATCTTGGGTTCAACGGTATTGCGAGAAAGTGAAACAATCTGGGGAGTGGATTCTTTCCACAAAAACAGACCCGAGTGATTTACAGGCTTAAGCAGCAGTCGGCCGCTAGCCGTTGCTTCTAACAGCGTCACCGGCGCCTCGCCGATTTTGCGGTACGGACCCGCCGCTAAACTTTGATTTGCGGAAAAAACAAAAAGAGACACGACCCCAAGCAGTCTAACTAACCCCATGTAACCCCCTATATGCATGGGTACTTTAATTGCCTGAGTTCGGTCAACCCGCGTCCTATAAAACTTTCAGACCTGGCCGTAGGTTCAAACTTTCTTCATAAAGCTGAGTTAAGTGGTTGAGTTTTCATGGGTATCAATGAAAGTGCACGGTGGTTGCACCATGCGGCTGAGGGTGGTACCAATGCGGCCATGATTTCGGTCGGCAAATTCCGCCGGGAACTTCAAGAGCTCCATAGTCACTTAGAGAAAGCCAAGCGTGTGCTCATAACCGCACCTGGCCAGGCAGATGGGGATTCTTTGGGTTCGCAGCTAGCGCTTCGTACGATGCTCTCGCACCGTTATCCGAACCTTGTTGTTCGCGTCATTAACGACGAGCCTATTCCTCCCCGCTACACTTTTTTGCCCGGCATTGAGACAGTATTAACTCCCGAGCGTTTTGCCCAATTGTATGAGAGCGATGTCTTTGATGTCGGTGTTGTTGTCGATGGTGGTATTGATCGCGCTGGCCGCGTGCGCTCGATGTTTGATAAATGCGGACACACCGTTTTCTTAGATCACCACGCCGTGAGCGCGGACTACAACTACAGCATCCGTATCGTCGAGCCCTTAGCCTCTTCCAATACGGAATTGATTTATCATATGTCCCAGACCCCGGAGTTTAAGACGCCGGTGGATTCGGATTTCGCTCAGTGCGTTTACTTAGGACTTGTTTTCGATACCGGATTTTTCCGGCATTCCAACACCACTCCTGAAGCCATGGTGCTCGGAGCAGAGTTACTCAAAACGGGATTTGATTTTACCCGCGTCGGAGAGCGCGGCATGCTCGAGCGCAGTGTACAAGGCCTACACCTGCTGGCAGATACCCTATCGCGCGCGCAGCAATCGTCGAATGGCCGCATCATATGGTCGACTCTCACGATGGAACATCTCAAGCGCCGGGAAGCGATTGCCGACGATCGCGAAGGCATCATCGATCAGTTGTTCCTGACGGAAGGGATTGAAGTCGCCGTCTTGTTTATTGAGCTTTCCGAGAACTTTATAAAGGTCTCGCTGCGATCGCAGGGAGCAGTCGATGTTGCTCACTTTGCGAGGTCATTGACCGTCAAGGGGGGTGGACATATCAAGGCCGCGGGGGCAAACCTTGACATGGACATCCGAGAAGCGATTCCCTACGTACTGGAGCGGTTAGAAGCGGAAGTTCAGAAAGTTGCTGCAGCTTCCTAGGTTGGAGGATTTGGGTCATGTTCAGTCCATATCTAAAATGTAAGATTCACCGAGCGGTCGTTACCGACGCTAACGTCGAATACGAGGGCAGCATTTCCATTGGCTCGAATATGCTCGAAGCCAGCGGATTAAAACTTTTTCAAAAAGTAGAAATTTACAACGTCACCAACGGCAATCGCTTCGCTACCTATGTGATGCCTGCACCGACGGGAGAAATTGCGATTAATGGGGCTGCCGCATGGAAGGCAGGCAAGGGGGATATCATCATCATTGCGCATTATGTGCACTTGAATGAAGAAGAAGCGGAGCGTCATAAACCTACGCTGGTTTACGTAAACCCCCGTAATGAGGTGGTTTCTGTTCGCAATGAGCCGCCGCTTTAGGCGACTTTTTTGATTTGTCTGTCACGTTCAAGCTTTTATTATCGTCCTACGATAGGATCTGGGGGCCCTCTGAGGATGAAAATGCTTCGCACCTTGTTCACATTCGCAGTTTTGGTTACGGCCACGAGCTTTGGCGCACCGGAGTTTGATACAGATTTTGGTGTCTGCCGCGATTTCACTATCCTGCGCCCGTTGACCATTTACAAAGAGCCGACCCAATTCCTAGTGCAGCTCAATCGAATTTCGATGGATCCCGTGGGCGGCATGAAAGATCTATTGGAAACCGAATCGCCGATTCTTTCGACGGTTTCTGGGCTGGTGAAGCTCAAGGTCGGTCGGCCCGAGGTTTATAAGAACTTTGGCCAAATCTCAAAGCTCTACGAACTCGCTGAGCCGCGCTTAAAGGTCGACCCTGAGGCCACTGCAGGTGATGGCAATGCGTACATCCGCATGCTCCAGGTTTGCCGGACGGGGGAAGTGGGCTTCGTATTAGAGCAAGATTTAGAGACCGCACAGCGTGCATTGGCCGGTGCCAGCGGCAAATACCACCTGCCGCCTTCCACGCGCGCCAATGAAGTGCCCACCCTTCCACCTCAGTGGACTCCTGGACAAAATTCAAAAGAGTAAAATCTTAAAAGTGGGAAAAATTTGACGGCAAAAAGGCGGGAGAAGTTTTGAGACCTGGCTACTTCTTAGCGCAGCCCTCTCTCTTAACTTTCATCAGACAATTGGCGTATTGAATCGACGAGTGATTTCCAACTGTGAATCCAATCGCAATTTTGGAACTAAACTGCCGTGCTATTTCAGTCACCTTGTCCTGACTGCGCATATGGCATTGGCCATCTGCATCTCGGTAGATATGCACGAGCTTACCTACAGCGTTGAAACGTAAGTCGGGAAAACCAGGTACCGGATCCCAGCCATGCTCCACGCGGTAGGCGGGAACACTATTGGTCACAAAATAATTGTTCATCGCGACTGATCCGGGACGCGGCGCCCCCATTGTGTAAAGCTGAACTTTTTTATAGCCATCCTCGTGAAACTGACGTGCGAAAAGAGAGGCGATTGCGCCGCCCAGGCTGTGGCCACCAAAAAACACCGGTTTATCTTCGTACCCCTTGAGTTGTTCTGAGACGATCTGCTTTTTGTGCACCTGCTCGAAGAGCGCGTAAAAGCCAGCGTGCGTTTGGTATTTCATTGGAGGGCCATTGGGTTTTGCTGGGCGCTGATTGCGCCCATATCCCTCGGTGCCTACGCCTGTGTAAGCCGCTTGGCCGTTTCTCAGCCAATCTTCGATCCCATCTTTTTCAGGAACGGGCGCATCGGAGCCACGAAAGATCACGATAGCTTTCTTGCCGTCCTTCAGGATGAAGCCTTCCACTGGCCGCTCATGGATCGGTTCCACTTGGACGTTGGGCCACCATTTGGCGATTTCCCTCTCAATAGTTTCCACGTCTGGCGCTCCGCCGGCTATCTGTGCGTAGGACAACTGCGAAAGCCAAGCCATCACCGCCGCGTTGCCACAGTCAAAGTCTTTAGTATCGGGAGCAATCCAGGATAGCTCTGGATAACCATCGATGGCGGGAGGTTTTTCTGTTGCTCCCGTCAGTGCTCTTTTCAGTTGCTGAAAGGGTTGCGGCGTATGTCTTGATCGCGGTTCGGCGGAGGCTCCGCTGGCGACCCAAAGGATTAAAACTAGAATTTGAAGCATAGTGTACCGAGTGGAGTCTGGGTTTTGTCTTTAGGCGGCTTTTTTAAGGGTGATGACAGTCTGATTGCGGCCGTTTCTTTTGGCCTCATAGAGGCATTCGTCGGCACGTTGGAGGAGGTCTTCGTAAGTTTGGAAATTGTCGTTCCTAAACG
This sequence comes from bacterium, assembly GCA_022842225.1. Lineage (GTDB taxonomy): Bacteria > Bdellovibrionota > FAC87 > UBA2466 > UBA2466 > JALHPX01. The sequence goes on along the minus strand of JALHPX010000088.1, from coordinate 5,355 downwards.
TGGCCACTCCCACGCTGACAGTTACGTTGATGTGATTCCCACGGTGCTCGACAGAGCTTCCTTCAATGGCAGAGCGTAGGCGCTCGCCCAAGCTATAGGCTTGCTCGGGGCTTACATTGCGCAGGATAACCGCGAATTCTTCGCCACCATAACGGCAGGCGATGTTTTCCATGCGGACTTGCTTGGTCAAATTAAACCCAACCATCTTCAAAACAGCGTCACCTGCGACGTGGCCGTAGGTGTCGTTCACTTTTTTGAAGTGGTCGACGTCAAACATCAACAAGCTCAAATCCTGTTTCGCGCGACGGGAGAAGCTAAACTCTTTCGACAGTACGTCTTGGAAATACTTTTTGTTATAGAGCTGGGTAAGCCCATCGATATTGGCAGCACGGAATAAATTCTGTTGGTACGTCTGATCCACCGCATCTTGATAGGTAAATCGGAAATACAAGCGAGTACCGACCAAGATCTTATCGCCGTCGACAAGCGCGTGGGGATGTTCCAGGCGCTGGCCGTTGACGAAAACCCCGTTGGTGCTGCCCAAGTCTTTGATGACGATATCGGACTCGTTGGGGTGAGAGATCTCGGCATGGAAGCGAGAGACATGCGGATCTTCCACAGCGACCTCACACGTGGGGTAGCGGCCGATCTTCATGTTGCGACCGGTGAGGTTAAACATCATTCCGGTGTCGCGTCCGGAAATTTGAATGAGATAAGGCTCGGAAGTATTGGCCTTCGCACTCAGATCCGTCTTCTCGGTCGTCTCGTTAAAGATGATCGTTTCGTCGGAACGTTTAGGTTTTTTCTTGGAATCGCTCAATGCAGTCCTCACCCGTACATGTAAGTATCGGCAGCTGGAGCTGAACTCTGTATGCGCGATGCGTTAGTTTTGGCGAGTGCAGAGAGGCAATCACCCTCGCTCCAGCCTCGTCTTGCCTGTCCTCGTTTTCAGTGGGAGTATTAGCCACTTAAGCCCGCTGAGGTACAAAAATGGGTTCCGAACCGACTTTAAAAGAACTGCTAGATACGATGGTAAGAGCGCTTGTCGATCTTCCGGAGGAAGTTCGGGTCTCCGAAATCATTGGCGAACAGACCACCGTGTTTGAGCTCGTGGTAGCAAAAGAGGACCTCGGTAAAGTGATTGGCAAGCAAGGCAAGACCGCCAAGGCCCTGCGGACCATTCTCACGGCTGCCTCGACCAAGCTGCGTAAGCGGTCTGTCCTCGAAATCGTCGAGTAGTCCTACTCTCTAACGAAAAACGATCTGGCCCACTCGCGGTTCATTTCCGCGATGTTTTCTAATTTGATCTCTTTAGGGCAAGCGGCTTCGCAGGCCCCGGTATTCGAGCAAGAACCAAACCCTTCGGCATCCATCTGAGCAACCATCGCTTGCACGCGGTGTTTGCGCTCGGGGTGCCCTTGAGGAACTTTGGCCAGATGGCTGATCTTGGCGGAAGTGAAGAGGCTTGCGGAAGCGTTCTTGCACGCCGCCACACACGCACCACAACCAATACAGGCGGCACCTTCAAACGCGGCTTCGGCTAAGTCACGGCCAATCAAGGTCGTATTGGCTTCGGGCGCATTGCCCGTGTTCACCGAAATAAATCCACCCTTGGCGATAATCCGATCGAGCGCCGAGCGATCGACGGTTAAGTCGCGGATGATGGGGAAGGGTTTCGCTCTCCAGGGCTCAACGTGAATGGTCGCACCGTCGGCGAAGCGCCGCATGTGTAGCTGGCAAGTGGCCGTCCCGCGATCGGGGCCATGTGGGTTGCCATCAATCATCATGGAACAGGAACCACAAATGCCTTCCCGGCAATCATGTTCAAACTCTACTGCCTCTTCGCCCTGGCGAACCAGTTTGAGATTCAAGGTGTCGAGCATTTCCAAAAAAGACATATCGGGGCTGATGCCGTCTAAATCATAATCGACGAACTTTCCGGGCTTTTCGGGTCCGGCCTGTCTCCAAACACGCAGGTGTAATTTCACAGTCGCTCCCTTACTTGTAGTTCCGCTCAGCGAGTTTCACGTTCTCAAACTTCAATTCTTCCTGATGCCGCAATGCTGGCTTGCCGTCGCCTTGGTATTCCCAGGCTGCTACATGGCAGAAGTTCGCATCGTCGCGCTTTGCTTCGCCTTCAGCCGTCTGCGCTTCTTCGCGGAAATGGCCGCCGCAGGATTCTTTGCGCTCCAAAGCATCTCGGCACATCAGCTCTCCGAGTTCGATGAAGTCGGCGAGTCTGCTAGCGTGTTCGAGTTCTGAGTTTAAGGTGGAGGAATCTCCCGGCAGGAGCAAGTCATTCCAGAAGTCCTTCTTCAGAGCTGCGATCTCTGTGGCTGCTTGCTTTAGGCCCGCATCGGTACGCGCCATTCCGCATTTGTCCCACATGATTTTGCCCAGGCGTTTGTGGAATGTTTCTGCGGGGGTCTTACCGCCGATAGACTTGAGTTTATCGTTTGCCGCTTTTACTCCCGCCAAGGTGGAGCGCACGATTTCGTGATCGTCGCGGATGACGGGTTGCTTTTCAGACGCAATGTAATTGCCAACGGTATAAGGCGCTACGAAGTAACCATCCGCCAAACCTTGCATGAGAGCCGAAGCGCCCAAGCGGTTTGCGCCGTGATCGGAGAAATTCGCTTCGCCCAAAACGAAGAGTCCCGGCACGTTGCTCATCAAGTGGTAATCAACCCAGAGTCCCCCCATTACGTAGTGAACGGCAGGGTAGATGCGCATGGGGACTTTGTAAGGATTCTCGTCGGTAATCTTCTCGTACATGGCAAAAAGATTGTCGTAACGAGCCGCCACAGTCTCCGCGCCTAAACGGTTGATGGCGTCTGTAAAATCTAAATAAACCGACTGACCGCTCGGCCCTACGCCGCGACCTTCATCGCACATCCGCTTGGCGGCACGTGAAGCAATATCTCGCGGTGCTAAGTTTCCAAAACTCGGATAGATGCGCTCCAGAAAATAGTCGCGTTCCTCGACTGGAATCTGAGCGGCCGGCCGTTTATCGCCTTGTTTCTTAGGCACCCAAACGCGCCCGTCGTTGCGCAACGATTCCGACATCAGTGTCAGCTTGGATTGGTGATCGCCCGAAACTGGAATACAGGTCGGGTGAATCTGCGTGTAGCAAGGATTCGCAAACAGCGCTCCGCGCTTGTACGCGCGCCAGGCGGCAGTGGCATTGCTCTTCTTGGCGTTAGTGGAGAGATAAAACACATTGCCGTAGCCGCCGGTTGCTAGGACGACTGCATCGCCTAGGTGGGTTTCTAATTTTCCGGTGACAAGGTTGCGGGTAACTATGCCGCGCGCTTTGCCGTCAATCACAATCAGATCGAGCATTTCGGTACGCGTGAACAATTCCGCAGCGCCAATCCCTACCTGTCGCATCAACGCACTGTAGGCTCCAATTAAAAGCTGCTGGCCCGTCTGGCCGCGAGCGTAAAACGTTCGACTCACTTGCGCGCCGCCAAACGAACGATTGGTGAGTGTGCCACCGTATTCGCGGGCAAACGGCACTCCCTGAGCGACGCATTGGTCGATAATATTTACGGACAATTCGGCCAAGCGGTAAACATTGGCTTCACGCGCTCTAAAATCGCCGCCTTTGACGGTGTCGTAAAACAGCCGACGAATGGAATCGCCATCGTTTTGGTAGTTCTTTGCCGCGTTGATCCCGCCCTGGGCCGCAATCGAATGCGCCCGGCGCGGACTGTCGTGGTACGTAAAAACTTTTACCTGATAGCCTTGCTCGGCCATCGACGCCGCCGCCGAAGCGCCAGCGAGTCCTGTTCCGACGATGAGGACTTTGTGTTTGCGACGATTCGCCGGAGCGACGAGCTTGTTCTCAAACTTGCATTGCGTCCATTTATCCTCAATCGGACCCGAGGGAATTCGTGAATCTAACTTTCCAATCATGGCTGTCCTCCCAGGGACATCAGGTACAGGGGCTGGATCGCAAATCCGCCCGCCACTAACACGGCAAAGACCCACCCCGCTATTTGCAGGTTTGGATTGCGAGAGCTCGCAATGCCCAAGCTTTGCAGGCAGGAAGAAATGCCATGCCGTAAGTGAATAAACAAAACCAGTAGACTGAATTCGTACCAGGCGACATAAAGCGGATCGTGAAATTTCTCAAACACCACACGGTAGATATCCCGCATGGTCTGGCCACCGTAAGTCACTTCGTAATGGGCGCCGTACTTAAAAGTCTTTAAATGCAGAACTAGAAAAACAAAAATCAGCAAACCTGTCTGCGCCATCCAGCGCGACCCTAGGTTGGTCGATTTTTCGCCGTTGGTGGGCCGGTAGGGCTTCACACCGCGAGCCGCGCGGTTTTCCATGGCTAGCTTGAGCGCCAGGGCCATGTGGGTGAGTAGCGCTATGACCAGTACTGCTTCGGCCAAGTAGATCAGCGGATTACTGACGAGAGCGTGCGAGTACTTATTGTAAGCCTCGGCGGACACCAGCAGCAGCATGTTGCCGGCCATGTGGCTTAGAACAAAGCCGCTAAAAATGAGACCGGTTATCGATATCAGGAATTTCTTGCCGACCGAAGTGCGGAGCCGCGGAAAGTTCGCTGTGGTCATGATGACGGGCCCTTTCAAATTTACGAAGTTAACAGGGATTTTAACAATCGAAAACCCCCGTTGCACTTTCCTTTATATGGAGTCGGTGGCTATACTCTCCGGCATGCAGATCGAAACTACGCCACAGTTAGTACAAAACGCTCACACCAAAATGACCTCCAATTTGGAGAAGATGAAGAAGCGGATTAACCGTCCCTACACGCTGACGGAGAAGATCCTCTTTGGGCATCTCGATTCGCCTGAGAATCAGGAGCTCAATGCGGGCCAAAGTATTTTGGCTTTGAGACCCGATCGCGTGGCCATGCAGGATGCGACTGCCCAGATGGCGCTTCTGCAATACATGAGCGCGGGTCGCAAACAAACCGCGGTGCCTACCACAGTGCATTGCGATCACTTAATCCGCGCGCAAACGAATGCGGCTGCGGATATGAAGACGGCGCTTTCGGAAAATAAAGAGGTTTACGATTTTCTCAGCCAAGCTTCGGCAAAATGCGGAATCGGATTCTGGCAGCCTGGCTCAGGAATTATTCACCAAGTAGTCTTGGAAAATTACGCGTTTCCCGGTGCCTTGATGATCGGAACCGATTCGCACACGCCCAACGCCGGGGGCCTTGGCATGTTGGCCATCGGGGTCGGTGGTGCCGATGCCGTAGACGTCATGGCTGGCATTCCCTGGGAAGTGAAGTACCCCAAATTAGTGGGTGTGCATTTAAAGGGCGAGATGAAGGGCTGGACCGCGCCTAAAGACATTATCTGCAAACTCTGC
>JALHPX010000087.1 GCA_022842225.1 bacterium | reverse complement strand
TCTTTGATCTCGTACATCATGGTGAATTGGCCGTTAAAGTTGTCGTCGTTACCTTCGGCCTTATCGATGCGCAACTCCGAGTAGTATGGGCATTTTTCGCCCATGACGCGGAAGCGGACGTTGGAAAGGTTTCCATCTTTGCTCGAGGCTTTTGCCCAGAAGGTGTTGATGTCTGCTTGCGGAAGTGTGCAGCTGCCGTCGACATAACGCTCTTCCATTTCAGCTTCGAGCTTTGCCAATTTTTCCTGGCGGTCTTTTTGGCGCTTCAAGCGGTAATTGATCCACTCTTCGCTGATGTTCTTGTTGTCAAAAGTGGGAACAACGCCGGGTGCGGGCATGAATTGATCATTGAGACCCACGAAGCCGCCGAAAATTTTCTTAACGGGAGCGGGCATCTTTTTGAAGTAGGGAGTGTTGGCCAAAGTCGATCGCACAATCGTCAGCGAATCAACACTGTTGCTCGCAGGGCGAACGCCGCGCGCTTTTGCACCGTCCATCGATGATTGCATTGCGGTGCTGCTTTGGCTTACGTCACCAAAGGTTTCCGATACACGCGCTTTCTGCTCATCGGTGAGCGGCTTATCTCCGCAACCGGTCACGATGGCTGCAAGCCCCATCGCCACTACCAACTTTGCCGTCTTCATACCAAACATATGACTCCCCTTCGTTTATAAAAATTGCGCGAGAAAACTAACATTCTGAAACACTTAGCTCAAACGTTAATTGCGTTCCCAGCGAGTACGGAAGAGAGCGGAAAGACCGCGGCCCAGCGCACTGTTGTGTGCGCCACCCGCGAAGACTTGATCGGAATAGAGCAGCGTGATGCTCCAAGATTTTTCGTAGAGGTAAGACACGCCAGCGGTTGCAGTGCTCAATTGCGCACCCGGGATCACTCCGCTCGCACCGCCGCTGCGTTCGATTTGGGGTTCCCAATTCGTTGCCCAACTAGCCCCCAAGCGCCAATCGCCCAAGCTATAGCCCAAAGCACCGCCCACACTCGCTCCGAGTCCAGGGCTTAATTGATAAACAAAAGGACTCTCGACAGTACGCGGAACACCCTGCTGCAATTGTCCCCACGCTATCGCATCCCAAGCACGCCAGATTTTGGTGAAATACAACCCACCCGTGAAACTCAGAAATCCCAGACCATGTGTGTCCACTCCCAGCGGCATCTGCGCTTCAAAACTCGCTCTACCCGTCGGCAAGGTGGTGCGAAAATAGGCAATACCGCGCGGCCGCCACGACGAATAACTCCACTCCGGCATAAACTCATAACCCAGGCCCGCCTGGATATCGCCCATTCCAGTGCTGGAAACAGAAGTAGCCCCGCGCTGGCGATCTCGGTGATCGACTGGAACTACCAAATTCCACTGCCAGCGAGGCGAAAGCAATTCTGCCCACGAAGTCTCCCAACGTTGGCGGACTTCGTTGTCGTCGGAATTGCGCAGGATCGCATCCGCTCCGGGGCTCGCCGCAACATCCGCCACGATGGCTTGGTAAGAGGCTGAGATACTCAGCTGGCGTTTTTCCTCGTCGCCTAAGAGTGAGAGTGCAGAAGACCCGCCGCCACAGCACGGAGCGGCCCAAACGGAGGTGGACCAGAAAACGAATAGAATGGTTAAAGCGGGCTTAAGCACTGTGTACCCGACTAATCCCCGGATTAGGGAACGTCCAGATTTTTAACGGCCTTGGTGCTTCCGACTTCAATGATCAGATCCCAATTACCGGGCCAAAGCTCGAGATCTTCGACTACTAGCCGATCAGAATCCCAGCGCGGTGTGCCCTCGACAATTCTGCCGCAACAATGCATCTGCAGGTAAGCCTTGCCGCCCCCGTCGCGGAATTCCGTTGCCCGTGTGTCGTCGTCAAAATGCACCACAAGTTTAGTTTTGCCATCGGAACGAGGGCCGTCTTGAAATTGGTAACTGAAGCACTTTTCGGGAGAGGCACAGACTGCCTGGAGTGTTTCTGTTACAGGTTCCTGTTGCGTGGCTTGCTTCGCCTTCCCGCAACCGACAATCAACAGGACAAATAAGACGGAGCAGACATGTTGTTTCAACATCGGGATTCTTTCTTTAACGCGCAATGCGGCAACCCATGGGTGCCGTCACTGCGGGATCTGCAGGTTGCCCCTTCGCCAAGGTGAAGAGTGCTTTCTGTAAATACCGTTCAGTGGGTTCGCTGGAACGTTTATCGTCAACAGCGCCCTGATATTGAATTTCGCCCACGGCATCGAGCACAAATGCGTGCGGGGTGCGCAATGCACCAAAGCGATCCGCTAGCGCGAAGTCTGTATCCCGAACCACTCCAAACCCCAGATTCTTAAAATGATTGCGGGCTTCTTCTTCACTCACCGCATCGTTGCCAGAATAGACGCCGATAAAACGCGTATCCGGAAACTCGGACTTCATCTGGGTGAGCTGCTTCTCGTGATAACGAGAACACGGACAAATCGGCGACAGAAATACTAGAACCGATCGAGCCGCAGGGGCGCTGGTTTGCGCCTCGACGAGCCAAGGCTTGCCGGCAAGCAAAGTATTGACGGCAGACGGTGCCGCCGCAAATCCAGAACTACAGAGAACGAGAAACGCCGCTTTGATTATTAGCGGCTTGCAACCAGTGAACATAATCCATTACTCCCGCTTGCAGACTCCATTGGGGCGAAAAGCCAAGCTGATTTCTGGCTTTGGACATTTCGGCGTGGGTATTCATTTGATACGTCGCCGGATCGTACGGCATCTTAAAAAACTCGGTTTCTAAATCAGTGCCGAGGGCTGTGTTGAGCGCGGCGACAACAGCATTAAACTCTTCGGCCACTCCGCTGCCAACGTTGTAGATCCCGCTGGGCGCCGTGAGCGCGCAAAGGTTTGCGCTCACTATGTCTTTTACATAAACAAAATCACGTTTTTGTTCTCCAAACTCAAACAATCGAGGATTCTTCCCCGCCGTCATTTGGTGGAAGAGATGAAATATCATCGAAGCAGCGCGGCCTTTGTGCCCTTCCCGAGGACCGTAGACGTTAAAATAGCGCAGACCAATGACAGGAATGCGAGTTCCAGCCGCCACCGCTCGGCGCTCCATTTCCTCTTTGGATTTTCCGTACGCGGTTAAAATATGATTCGGCTGATCCTCGCGCATGGGCACTGGACCATTGCCGTAAAGCCCTGCCGTCGAAGCAAAAACCAATCGGCACTGTCGCTTCAGAGCGAGATCCAAAACGTTTTGAAATCCAGAGGTGTTTCGCTGATACACCTTCTCATCGTCGCCGTGGCGAGGATCGGTGATGTCGCCATGGTGAAAAATGGCGTCCCAAGGAATGTCATTTAAATGAGAAAGCGATCCTCCCGGCGCCCAATTGCGGGCGTCCGTGACGTCAGCCGCGGTGAACTGCACTTCACTGCCGTGAAGATTTTCAGCCACTCCGGACTGTGTATTATCGACAGCTATTACTTGCGCTCCCGCTTCCGCTAGCGTGCGCGCCAAATTGGAACCAATGAAACCACAACCTCCCGTTACGAGGTATTTGCGATTGGAATGGATGCTGGGATTTGCCATTTGCGAAGCGTTTTTATCACGATTCCCTTAAAATCAAAATCTAAGCGAGAAATGTTCTAGAATAGGGTTTAGGGGTTGGAATGACATACCACGGCAACTATTTTCGCCTTTTTCTGGGGTGGTTTTTAGCAACGCAAACCGCACTTTCTTTCCAAGCAACAGCTCAAGGGTTTGAATCGCTCGTAGGCATGTTGCCCGAGCTCCCCTCTTTCTCTGATTCGATTGGAAAAAGTGCTATTCGCTCCGACACTTTGGAACAGTTAGAGACGGCGGCGGCAGCGAAGCCCCTCACCGGACCCGTCGCCTCCCCTTCTTGCACTACCACGCCCACGCTAACTGATTTTTTCGCGATTCGGCCCAACGCCGAAATCGGACCGCGTGTTTCGCTTGAAATGTTGAAGCAGCGCGGCCCCAAGCTCACCGACTTGTGGAATATTTTGCGCTCTACGCAAATGGGATCTGCCATCTTGCGCAAGTTTGAGCCCAAGTATGGTTATGAATTTCGGGTTGTCTTTGCGCCGATTCCCAAAAAAGGCGAAGCACTTGCGGCGGCACTCTATCGCCCCGCAGATAAGACGATTCTTATCCAGCCCGAACGCGAGGCTGGCGAGATTGCGTTCGTACTGTTACACGAAATGGTGCACGCGTTAGATGGCGATTATCGACGAGCACTCGACCGCGAAAAGGAATTGCGGGCGGTTTTCACGTCACATCTAGAACAATCCGTTCACTTAAAATCCAAGGCGCATCTTAAACCCGTCAAGAACGCCCCCAAACGCGAGCCCTATCCGCTGGCCCGCCTGGCTGAAGAATATGAATTGCTCCGGCAGTTTCGCGACATGCGGGTCTACCGCGCTGAGCGCTTTGCTTACGATGCTTCGTACGAAGCTTGGAAGGAACTCTCGTCGTTATATCCGGAATATTACAGTGGCCGTGGTCTCGCTGGCTCGCCTGTGCACTACACCGACGAGTGGCTCGCTAAGATCCTAAAGATTCGCCCCAGCTATCTGCAGAAATACGCCAAAGGGGAATGTCGCCCTTTGCAATCCTTAGAGAATTAGCGGGTGTCTAAAAGGTAGACGAATTGCTCGGGGTTTTCGAGGCGCCTCTTGCGGGAAATCAGGGCCTGGCTTTTGCAAACTTAGCTCTGTATGAAATCGACTCTTTTGGCGCTGCTTTTGACCGTATCTGTAACCTCTATTTTTGCTGCGGGGGAGCTCACCCTTGAGCCGTCGGCTGCGCTCAATCAGCCGGAGAAGACCATCCAAGCCAATTGTGAATTGCGCTTAGTGCAGCCTAGCGAGGCTGGCTCGGTGTATTTATCGACCTTCGCCAACGACGAGAAATCCTGCTTAAAACTCGGTGATGAGAAGACCCGCGCGCAATACCGCGGAATTTCTCGCAGTCTTTCGCCTCGGAATTTCGGCCCCAAAACCGAATAACACCTCCAAATACCCCTGCTTTTTCGGGTAGTTATAGCCCTCTTGAAACGGGGATAAGATTTGAGCTATAGCTCTACCCTCATGAACGAACACGCCCTACACGATAGCGAACATTTTAAAGACCTCTTGGCCGCCAAGGGTTTGAAATACACGGCGGAGCGCCGCCAGCTCTTGGAAGAAATTCTGCGTCTGCGCAAGCATTTCGATGCGGATGAACTGTACGAGCTGATTAAGAAAAAGGGTCTGCGAATTTCGCGAGACACCGTGTACCGCACGTTGCCACTCCTATTGGAATGCGGAGTCGTACAAAAATCGGTGGGCGATGGCCGCCGCGAATATTTTGAACGCACTAGCGTAAAGGGACACCACGATCACATGGTTTGTATCTCTTGCGGAAAAATCATCGAATTTAATTCGCCGGAAATCGAAGCGTTGCAGGATGTCGTCTGCAAACGTTACCAATTCAAATTACTTTTCCACGATCACCGTTTGTTTGGTCATTGCGGCGCATGCCAGACACCTGTGAACTAACGTTTGCGAATTAGATAAAGGCCATCGCGGATTGGTAACAGCACGGTATCCAGTTTAGGATCTGTTCTGACTCGTTCATTGAAAGCTGCAATGGCGCGCCCATTCTCGCTAGGCGGGCTCTTTTGCAAAACCTCTCCAGAAAAAAGAGTGTTATCGACGGCAATAACGCCTTTGACTGAGAGCTTGGCTAGCGCCGCGTCTAGATATTTTATGTAACCAGGCTTGTCGGCGTCGATGAAGACGAGATCAAATTGACCTTCTAGAAGGCGTACCGTCTCCACCGCGTCCCCGAGAATCAATTGGATCTTTTTCCCGTGATCGCTGCAGGACCAGAACTCTTTCGCAATCGCGGTGTTCTTAGGGTCGATATCCAAGGTGACGACCTTTCCGTCGCTGGGGAGTGCTTCCGCCATGCTCAGTGCGGAGTAGCCGGTATAGGTGCCAAATTCCAACACGCGTTTAGCGCCCGTCAGACGAATCAGAAATTTTAGGAAAGCGCCTTCAAGAGGGCCCGTGAGCATCATCGACTGCTCTACGCTCTTGCGGGTGTAGGTTTCGATTTCATTGCAGATGGTGGAAGCCGGTGTGCTGTGATCGACGCAGTAGTTGTCGAGGGCTTCAGAAACGAAACCTAATTTTTCGTCGGGCATGGGGAACTCCTTAAAGAAGCCGAAGTTAGCGTTCCCCCTACTCTCGCGCAAGTTTGGGCGTACGCCCAAAATCTTGTAAAAGGTGCCCATCTCCTTTTCGGCCGGAAAGGAGCCAGGTGTCCCTAAAACACCCGCTACCTTTTCGGCCGAAAAGGAGATGGGCACCTTTGGAAGGGTTCATTCCACTAGGGTATGGTTTTGCCGGCTGGTTGCGCGCAGCATTAGTCGCATAATTAATACTCCGTAACGCTAGATCTTCTTTTAGCTGAGTCGGATTCCAGTTAGTCTTACGTCCGTGCAATTCATCTTGAGTCAGCTCAATGCCCTAGACACCGACCTCTATATCTTCCTCAACATGAAGCTCATGCTTCCTGTCGTCGATAAATTCATGGTCGTCATTACCAACGATATCTTTGGGTTTTCCCTCATTGTGCTGGCGGCGACTTACTACGCGGTTCGGAAGAACCGGCGGCAGCTCAAGCTGATTGCCGTGGCCGTGGTAGCACTCATTGTCACGGATGCGGTTTCTGCACGGCTTATGAAGCCGTTCTTCGGACGCACCCGGCCCTGTTACCAAGTGAATAACAACCGGGTTCTCACGGGCGCGTGTGGCAGTGAATTTGGGTTCCCCTCTAACCACGCCGCCAATGCGATGGCTGTGGCGACTGTTATTGGATTAGCGCAGCCGCTGATGGCGCCCATCGCTGTTGCGGGGGCTTTCTTAATCGGAATATCGCGCGTCTTTGTCGGCGTGCACTACCCTTTTGATGTGTTCGCGGGGCTGATACTCGGAATGCTATTCGGATTTCTCTTCTACACAGCGGCGATTCGCCGCTGGGGACCGCTGTAATTAAGCGTTAGTCCCAGACAAGCACTTCAGAAGTTGTCCGCGGATGCGGTGGGATTCAACGGAAGGGCGGTTCATCTTCTACGCGACCTCCACCGTTTGTTGTCGCAGCTCTCACGCCGTCAAACGCCGACTCGATCGGGTTGGTCTGGCAAAATACCCCCCTGCGCGCGATCATTTTGTCTCAGTCCGAGACTACGGCTCTGGTTACCGGGCGAGCGGGCAGACTCTAGGTATCTTACTCGGGTCTCCGCAATGAACGGCGGCTCCGCACTCCCACCACGGTTTTTCCCCGCGGTCCATATAGAACTGATAGTTACAGTCGACTCGTCGCGGATCGGAAAATGACTGATCCGGATAACGTTTTTTCAGACGATTCACTACAAACGGTGGTGGGTCCGGCTCTCCATCCCAGCAAAGCTCCGGATCCTGAATAAGCTGCTGAGGTTCTATGATGCAGTATTTTGGAGTGCCATTGGGCAAGGTTCCATCCTGCACGATATTTACGGTATGGGCGGAGGAAGTCGGTTTCCACTCACAATTACCTCCGAAATCAAAGATCCAAGTCTCTGGAAAGCCATTACTGCGCATGTATTTGCAAAACTCATACGCGAAATCATGGCAGTCGAACTTGAACCACCCCGTCCCGTCGACTTGTTTCATGCAAGATTCGAAGGATGACTTGCACCCGGATACACACCAAAGGTCCGCATTGGAGTTAGACTTGCAACCATCCAAGCAATCGCCAAATACCTGTGCACAACCAAATTGCGGTCCGACGTTATAGTTCGCATTCTTTAGAGGGCACTTTTGCAGAAGCTCCTCAAGCACACAAGGAGGATCCTCTCCAGGCGGGGGCTCGAAGTTTGGGCCAAAGTTACGGTCATAAGAAAGAACGTCGGCATAAAAGTTAAACGTCATTGCTTGTCCATCCTCAGATACGGGCGGCGTATTACAGCCGTCTTTACCTGGGAGATAAGTACAAACTGCGTTTGAACTATCTTGCGTGCACTCGAACAAAGGGCTGTCCGACCAAACATTGGCGAGCTTCAAACCCTTGGTTCTGAAGGCGGCCTTAAAGTTTGTCCAATTTGGGATCCGAACGTTGTTCCATGAATGAGTAACGGGAGCATCAGGCTGACGGCACTGCGTATGCAGATCCTCAATGTGCCCCTGAGTCGCCTCCGGAAAAGAGAGTACCATGTGGACTTCTCTCTCGTCGTAGTTGGCGTCGGCTACGCGGGTCCAGTTAGCCGTGAAATTGAAATTGAAGGCGCCACACTCCTTGCATTCTTCCGATTGAGCGCCAGCATAAAGAGCCATGAAAGGAAGAAAAAGTAGCGGCAGGCGAAACATGAGATCCTCTTTTGCAGTTGAAGATCCATTGTCAGCGAATAATGTGGGGGAATTATGAAAGGGAGCTATTTATTCGGATTTCCTGTGAAAAGTCGAGGCGGAACTAGAAACGCTCACCGTCGTTAAACTCGGGGCGGCGGCGAAGCTGCGCACTACGCTTCTCTTTACCAACCCGATCGAGTCGGCGTTTGACGGCATGAGAGCTGCGACAACAAGAATCAAACACTGGCGCAAAGGGAAAGATCAAAAAGCCAAGTGGGCAGCCGCGACTCTCGCAGACATGGAAAAGCGCTTCAAACTCATCCCAGGACACCGAGAGATCCCACTGCTACTAACTGCATTGCGAACAAAGGACCTGATCCACACCATGGGGGTCGCATAGAAGATGAACCGCCCTTCCGGTAAATCCCACCGCATCCGCGGACAACCTCAGCACTTCATGACCGCTACTTTTGGGGCCCCCAAGGAGACTGACACCTAATTGGCCATTTGGAGCATGGCGGCGCCGCGGGTTAGGTAGTCGGCAAAGGTGAAGAGGAAGGCCAGGAATAAGCCTACTAGACTTGCGCCCACGCAGAATCGGATCATGACGCTCGCATGGTCGACGTGCATGAAGAACCAGACCACCAGGCCTGCTTTCACCGTCGCAATGAGCATGGCTACCGGAAGGTTCAGCACACCTAAGTCGAAGAACGCGACCACTACGGTCACGACCAATAGCACCATCAAAATGAGATAGATGAAGATGTATTTTTGAATGGCACCAGCGTGCGAGTGAGCGCTCATTTTTTTCCCCTATCAGGTCAAACCAATCAGATAAAACAACGGAAACACGTAAATCCAAACCAAGTCGACAAAGTGCCAATAAAGCCCGAGCATTTCTACCGGCTGATATTTTTCCTTTGGAAAATGGCCCTTGTGTCCGAGCCAGGCAAAGATTGCTATGCAAATAGTTCCCAATAAAACGTGGAACCCGTGCAACCCCGTAGCTGCGAAATAGAAGCTAAAGAAGATCTGC
>JALHPX010000086.1 GCA_022842225.1 bacterium | reverse complement strand
TTGCACGGTTTGAAAGCAAAGCAACACAAGCAAAAGCGGCAGAACGCTGCGCATGAAACACCTCGATTGAAATTTGCTGGAAGGGGGGAACGAAAAAAGGCTGCGACGCAGTAACGCCGCAGCCTTCTCTTAAATCGGATCCAAAGCCAAAACTCTAGCTTCGACTCTTAGGAGTCGATACGCTTTTTCAATTCTTTACCTACTTTAAAGAAGGGCAGCTTCTTCTCAGGAACAAATACGTCCGCGCCCGTCTTAGGGTTGCGACCCACATAGGATTTGTAGCTCTTCACGAACCACGACCCAAATCCGCGGATTTCAATCCGGTCGCCCTTTACCATCGACATGAAAAACGAGTCGAAGATGGTATTCACCAACTCTTCCGATTTTTTCTTGGTCAAATTAGCTTTTCGAGCAATCAGCTCGATCAGTTCTGATTTAGTCACGAATCCTCCGTCTTATTTAGTCGATAGCTTTTTGGCTTTGGTGTATGCACAGTCAGCGTTCCCGCCCGGCCAGCAATGAATGGGAGGAACGTGCGGAACCAGGTGTAAGTTACTTATTATGATAAGGTTTTTTGCCTAACTGGTCTAGGTAAATAAGGCCGAAATGTTTGCCGATTTTGCACTCTTGGCGCCCCGGCAGAACTAGGTAAGATACGACCCGCAATGTTCTACTACTCGCAGGCCCTGTTTTTATACACGGCTCTACTTAAATTAGCCGACGTCCTCACCCTTGTTGCGGTGTGGCACGCGAGCTATTACCTGCGTTTTGATAGCTCCTGGCTGCCTTTTGAGCGCGGCCTTCCCAGCTACAGCCTGCTGTCCCAAGCTTCGCTGCCGTTGGCGCTGACTTTCTCCGCTGTGTTTCACCTAGTGGGAATCTACCGGCGAGACAAAGTCCATTTTGGATTGAAGACCGTCCGTCGCACGGTGCAAGCCAGCGTGGTCGCGACTCTCGTCTTCGTTTCGCTCTGCTTCTTTCTTTACGAAGTGCATTACTCCCGGCTCTTCCTCGTCCTGTATTTGGTGTTGTCGGCTACGGGCTTATTGATCGAGCGCGCGGTCTTGCACTTTTTCTGGCGAAGATTTCTGCGCACCAAGGTGCGGCGGCGGCGGTTGCTGCTTGTGGGTAGCGGGGAGCTGTTGGGAATGTACGTTTCCGCGCTCAGCCAACGCCAGCCCTACCCCGTCCAATGGATTGGGCACTTGGGGCCGGATGGCCAGCGCATCGCGACCGTTCCTTATTTAGGTGCAGAAACCGAGATTCACCACTGGATGCAGCAATTAGATCCCGACTGCGTGGTGGTGGCTTATCCCAATGACCTTAGCCCGATGTTTGGAAAGATCCTGTCCGAACTTTCCGACGAATTAGTCGAGGTGAAAGTGCTGCCGGATTATGGACGTCACAGCTCATTCCTTTATCAGGCGCAGGATGAATGCGGCATTCCGTTGCTGTCATTTAATAGTCCGCCGACGGGTCCTTCCGATCGTGTGTTTAAACGCTTTTTTGACGTACTGGGCTCGACGCTGCTTTTGATTTTGTTTTCGCCCGTGTTCCTCGTCATCGGATTACTCATCAAGCTATCGTCGCGAGGGCCAGTACTCTATCGGCAGACGCGCATGGGGGTAGATGGAAAACTATTCACTCTCTACAAATTCCGCTCGATGGGCACGGATGCGGAAGCCAAGAGTGGCGCCGTGTGGGCAGTCAAAGGCGATCCGCGCACTACCAAGTTTGGCAAGTGGTTGCGCCAGACTAGCCTCGACGAGATTCCGCAGTTCTATAACGTCATTCGGGGCGACATGAGCCTGGTGGGCCCCAGGCCGGAACGGCCTATCTTCGTGGAGAAATTCCGCAAAGAAATTCCCAAGTACATGCTTCGCCACTCCATGAAGTCGGGCATCACAGGCTGGGCGCAAATCAATGGTTGGCGTGGAAATACGTCGATAGAAGAGCGCATCAAGCACGATCTTTATTACATCCAAAACTGGTCGCACTACCTGGATCTAAAAATTCTATTTGCTACGCTGTGGAAGGGGTTTGTGAATCGCCATGCCTACTGATGCTTTCCCGTACAAAAAAGTAGCGCTCGTCCACGACTGGCTGGTGTCTTATCGCGGCGGAGAAAAAGTTTTAGAAGCGATCGCGGAGCTGTTTCCCACCGTCGATATATACACTCTGCTTTATAAGCCTGGCACGATTGGCCCTAATTTGGAGCAGTATCCAATCAAGGCGTCGTTTCTCAATCGCCTGCCTGCTTCGCATAAATACTATCGTTACCTATTGCCACTCATGCCGCTGGCGATTGAACGCCTGGACCTTAAAGACTACGACTTGGTGATTTCCTCTAGTAGCTGCGTCGCCAAGGGGATTATCCCAGGACCACGCGCACGGCATATTTGTTATTGCCTCACGACAATGCGTTACGCGTGGGATCAGTACACTAATTACTTCGGCAATGACTGGAAGCAGTTTTTGATTTTCCCCTGGGTACATTACCTAAGGATGTGGGATGTCACTTCGAGTGCACGCGTGGATGAATTCGTCGCGGATTCGCGCTTTGTCGGCGATCGCATTCGCAAGTATTACCGTCGAGAATCGACTGTGATCGCGCCCTTTGTCGACTTGGATAAATACAAGCTCTGGGAGGGACCGCGAGATAATTACTACCTCGTGGCTTCCGCACACGCTCCTTACAAGCGCCTCGATTTAGCAATTGAAGCTTGTAAGAAACTGGGTCGCCGCCTCATTGTCGTCGGCAGCGGTCAGGATGCCGCGGAGTTGCAGAAGCTTGCAGGGCCAGGCATTGAGTTTGCTGGTCAAGTCAGCGACGAGAAACTCCTCGAGCTCTATCAAAAAGCCCGCGCGCTCTTGTTCCCCGGCGAAGAGGACTTCGGAATTGTTCCTCTTGAAGCCATGGCATGCGGCACTCCTGTCATTGCATTCGATAGCGGCGGCGCTCAAGAAACAGTCAGCGCTCCAACTACCGGCATGTTCTTCTCACCGCAAACGGTTGACGCTCTTACTCAGGCAATTTTGGAATTCGAACAAAAGAATATGTCTAAGATCGAACCTTCGAACTGCCGTCGACAGGCGGAGAATTTCTCCAAAGAAAACTTCCAAATGCAATTCCGACGACTCTTAAAGCCAGTCGTCACAAGTATGTCTTCTCTCAATGAAGCTCCATACTTGATGCAGTAAGCCAGTCATTTTTTCAGAGATCGCCGATAAAATTTACATTGTTTAGCGCGAAAGAAATGTTTCGCCTTAACACATGTTAGGGAATTAACCCGCCAAACGCATTCGCCGCACTCAGCCGCACCATAATTACAAGATACTTTTCACATTAAAAGAAAGGGATTTTTATGAAAGCTCGCATTGCCTTGCTCGCATTTGTTCTAGCCTTCCCCGCATTCGGAGCCGTCTACAAAATCGGCGATACCGTTAGCAATCTTTGCTGGAAGGATCACGAAGATAAAACTGTTTGCCTCGACGACACCAAAGGCGACATCCACGTTATTCTCTACAACGCTGGTTGGTGTGGCCCCTGCAACACCGAATTCAAAGAACTCGTTCCTCAAGTCGGAGAGTTCGACAAAAAGAAAGTCACGTTTATCAGCATGTCGGCCGAGGGTTATTCGCGCGGTGCGAAGCCCGATGCAACGTTCTTAAAGGCATGGAAGAAGAAGCACGCGATCCCATTCCCGGTCACGGGCAACCAACGGGATTTCGGCAAAGATTTTTTCTCGCCACCTAACTACATTCCGAATGTTGTGATCTTGGATGCGAATAATAAGCTCACGTACAAGGAAGTAAATCCTGGTGCGGATGCAATCATGGACGAAGTCCGTGGCATGTCGCCGCCCGCACGATAATTAGTATTCTCAGCAAAAAAGGCCGCGAATCTCCAAAGAGATCCGCGGCCTCTTTTTTGATAGCTCGAGCTATTGCAGCTCTAAGCAGCCGTT
This sequence comes from bacterium, assembly GCA_022842225.1. GTDB lineage: Bacteria > Bdellovibrionota > FAC87 > UBA2466 > UBA2466 > JALHPX01. The sequence continues at coordinate 5,443 of JALHPX010000086.1, read as the reverse complement.
GCGAGCGAAGCGAAGCAATCCCCTCCTACCATTCGAATCAAGATCCTTCCGCTAAGCGCAAAGCCCCGGACAAATTCCATCCGCCATCGTAGCTAGACTCCCGAGCGGGAATACCGCGGGCAAAAAACCAAGTCGAAGTCGCGGTCCCACCTCCGCGGTCTTAGCGCGAGATCAACCCATAGAAATTAAATACCCTTCAGGCGTCCCGCCCGGGAGTCTAGCTACGATGGCGGATGGAATTTCTCCATCGCAGTTTGCGTTTAGTGGAAGGATCTTGATTCGATTGCGGGGCCCGGGGACTGCTTCGCTTCGCTCGCAACGGCTGCTTAGAGCTGCATTTCTAGGCCGAGGGAGTGAGTGGTCATGGGTTGGCCGTAGAATTGGCCGCGAGTGTCGCCGCCGGAGTAGTAGTTGTAGAAGATGCGGAAGGATTTATAGCGGTTTGCGGTGTTGTTGATTGCTAGTCCGAGTTGGACCGTGATTCCGGTTTTTTGCCATTCTTCTTTCCATTGCAGATCCCAGCCTACATATGGTGTGAGCCAGAATGGTAATGGCAGAAAGTAATGTCCGCCGGTTTGAAGACCTGATTTGGGGACGCTTGGATAAGCGTTCGCGATTTCGGAGATGCCTGCGTAGAGTTGGAAATTGTTGTCGGGGACGTAGCCCACTCGGAATGTGAAGTACTCGCGGCTAAAGGGCTGGGATTCAACTGGTAAGCCGTCGGCGATGTGAGCCGAGACGTGGGTGTATCTGGTTTGGATTTGCATCACGCCAAACTTAGCTTCTAAGTAAGCGCCAAACATTCCATCCACTGTTTCTAACGGAAAACGTGTTCCTTCCTGGCGAAGGGTGAAATAGCCGCGTCCCTCTAACCCTAGATGAATGCGGGTGTCGTCTTTCTCTCCGCCGATTCCAATCAACGAAAAGTAATTGCCTACGATTGCCTGGATTTTGCTGTTCTGATCCGCGGACAGCATCATGCGGATTTCCTGGGGGTCGGCAAACGTCAGACGAAAGGGGCGGCCGGAAGGGAGTAGTTCAAAACTCTCCGCCACAATAGGCGTCGTAGAGATCAAAGCCAGCGTGAGAAAAAGATTTTGTAGACGCAGTGCGCGCAACAGCGGACTCCCCCACACTCTTATCGGTAGGAGGAGAGGCCTGTTTTAGACTGAGAATGGGTATGCGGGAGAGCGGCCTTGGGCTTAGAACAGGACCGTTGCGCCAACCATATGCTGCACTGCCTCGTCATTAATGCGAGGAAATACCACTGCGTAGTGCAATGCGATCTTGGGCGAGAGAATGCCGAACCCAGCGCTCCAATAGGAACGGTTTTCGGTCGGGCGAATGCGGTAGCCGCCCTTGAGTGAAAAGCGATAAGGCGAAATGTACTCCGCACCAAAACCATATTGCTCGGGCTTCATACTATTGTGCTCGGATTGCACGGTGGCCGAGAAGAACATGGTTTGCTGGTAGTTGATGCGGGCACCAATGCTGGTCTGTCGTGGATCCCCTAAGCTGGTGTCGCCGCCCATGACACTTCGCACTGTCATCCCGATTTGAATGGCCTCGAAATTGAGCAAGGCGCCGAAATCTAAATCGGTGTGACGACCGGGCCTGCCCAGCGCATCGGGCGCCCAAAGAATGTGCCCGCCAAGACCAAACGCTAAATAAGGAAGCACTTTAGTGCTCATCGCACCTTGCGCGGACTGCACCAGCTGATTTTCAAACAGCGTGGGTTGGCGGGAATATCCCAACGCTCCACTAATAGGAGAAGTGCGCGTATCTAAAATCGAAGCTGAGAAATTCTTAGGGCCCGTGAAGGTTGCATCCACCGTGTATACGTTGGTGAAAGCACTCGATGCGGGATTTGAAAACAAACTGTCATTCAGAAGATTGGCGCCTGTCAGCGACTGTCCCTGCGCTTGTTCTTGAAGAGGAACGTAGCGATTACTGCCAGCGGCGGCATTTGCGTCGGTTACGACGATAAAAATCGCGCCAAAAAATCCGTACACTGCAAGTCTTCGCACTATGGAGATGCTGTTTTTCACTTTTTCCTCTTCGCTTTTCCCTAGGCCGACGATTGGAGACGTAAATTGCGCCCTACCGCCTGTCGGGCGGCTATACACTTTAGTTGCTTAAAAATAAAGCGGTTGGACCAGCGCCGTCAGAAACAGCACGCTGATATCGGCGATTCCGACACTATCAGTGTACATCGATCGGTCCATTCAGCAAACGTCGCGACGCTTCAAGTTGTGACATTCCAGCACTGGCACACCACTTGCTTTGTATATCCCTGAATGTCGCCCAGGGACTTTGGAACGCACCAACAGTCTCTAAGCTGGGAAGCGAAATGTGGCGCTCCAATAACGGAGCAATTGCGGGAGTGAGAGCGATGCGACGAAATTTTTTGATTTTAGTACTGGGAGCGGTGATCTCCGCAGTCCCTTCTTACGCAACCTGCGTAAGTTACGGTAGCTCTTCGAGCTGTTCTCCGACGGCTTACTCGTCGGCTTACACCACGGGGGGAACGAACTTAGCGGGAATCGCCATCTCTTTATCGACTGGTTACTCGGGTTACTCCTCGGGCTACAGCTCAGGAAGTTATCCATCTACCAGCTACGGCTACGGTTACCCTTCTTCCAGCTACGGTGCTTCTTGCACCAGCTGCGGAACGTATGGAAGCGGATACGGATACAGCTCTTACCCTTCGATTTACGGCCAGAGCTCGGGTCCCTACGCTCCTCCTACTTTAGGATATGGCACCTCTGGTTATCCCTCGTCGACATACGGCTCTTATGGAAGCAGCTACGGCGGCCATTACGGCTCGGGCTACTATTCGCCTTATAGCCAGTATTGCTACCCATACTCGTCGGCATACGGCTCTTCTTACGGCAGCTACCCTTACTCGACGGGTGGATCGTATTACGGTTCCTCGTATCCGAGTTATGGACAGTACCCAAGCTACTCCAGCTACCCAACCTACGGTGGCAGCAGCTATTACGGCGGCGGTTTGATTTACAACCGCATCAACATTTTGATCGACCTAGGCTCTCAATCGACCACGCCAACGACCCCGTCCTTACCGACGGCGCCGACGTGGGCAAGCTGTGGCTCCGTGTTGGATCCCTGCTCGGTTGGACCCGTAGACAGAGACCCGATCAACGACACGCCTGACACCCTCACCGGTGTCCCGCCCACTCGTTATCAGGAACCTCGCAGCATCGTAACGCACTAACGGTTGGCAAAAAGCTTGGAAGGAAAGCCTTCCAGGGAAAAAGTACGGAAGCGGCCCGGCATGGAACTCGCCTCCTCCCCCTTATGTGGCCCCGAAACACATATCTTGTTTCATGGGGGTCGCTTCCGTACTCCCCCTTTTCTTATCTCTCTGTAAACCTACGGATTTATTCACCTTTGTCGCAGTGCGTTCTAGATTTCATTGACATTTTCTCCGATTTCGGAGATTTTCCTCGGTCAATGTACTTCGAAGGGTGCTTTGAATGAAAAAAACGGACTTAGCGAAATTTAAAAAAGTTCTCGAAGAGCAATTGGTCGAGCTTCAAAAAGATGCGAGCGTCAAACTCGTGGAAGCGAATTCCAATAACTCCGCACTACCGGATGTGAACGATCAGGCATCGTTTGAAACCGAGCGGAACTTCGAACTTCGTATCAAAGACCGCGAGCGCAAGCTCATCTCGAAGTACCAAAAGGTTCTTCGCAAGATTGACGACGGTACTTACGGCGTCTGCGAATCCTGCGGCGGCGAAATCGGCGTGAAGCGCTTACAAGCGCGTCCCGTTACGACTCTTTGCATTAACTGCAAGTCAGAAATGGAAGCCGAAGAGCGTCGCCAGGAAAACTTAATGCAGCACGGCGGCCGTAGCATCAAGGGTTCCACGGGCGGAAGCGCACCGTTCGTATAAGATCCTTTTCGTAACACTTTAAGAAACCGAGCCCTGAAAGGGGACTCGGTTTTTTTTTGCCCCGAAAAGGTGTCCGAAAAGGTGTCAGTCTCCCTCGGGGCCCCGACGAAAAGGTGTCAGTCTCCCTCGGGGCCCCGAAGGTAGCGGTCATCCTTAGAGGCCGAGCATTAAGCCTGCGCCGAATTGGGGTTGGTATTCGATAGGTCTTGAGAAGCCCAGGAGGAGCTGGGCTTCGGCGTATACGTCGATATCTTTTAGGACTTCATAGCGGGCTGTGGAGCCTATGCCGGTTTTATACGTCCAGAGTGGGGTGTAGGTAGGACCGGTGAAGTTGCCCGAAGCGCGGTAGCCGTAGGCTACTTGGTTGGACCAGCCCGAGCTGACTCGGAAGTCGCCGGCGGCTAGCCACTCATATTCTAACGAAAGTGTTCCCAACCAATTTTGGCCGAATTGGGCTTGGCCTGTTCCCGTTGGGTCTTGGGCTAAGGCAAAGGTGCGGTAGGTGTAGGCGAAAGAGGCGCGGATTAACCAATCCATTTGTGGATGCCAGAGAACGGATACCGAGAAGCCGCCGTAGTTGAGAGGTGATGTGCCGGCAACAGTGGCGCTGTCGCGCGCTCTAGTCGCCAATAAGCCCGCTCCCAGGTAAAACGAAGGGCGTTGCGTGCGCGACCCCGAACGAGTGCCGCTATCGTCGATAGTTCCGGGGGCTACGAAGTAGGTTAGGAGCATTGGAGGCGTTAGCCTCTTGGTGCCTGCGACGCTTCGATAAGAACGATCGCGCATTCTGCCCATGCATTCCGACGGAATACTGAGCAAGGCGATAGCGACGAGAAACCAGCTAACCGCGCGCGATCTTTTTAAAATGCTAGACATAGGAATCCGCTCTTAAACAAAGCAGACTCCATGCCAAAATATCACGTGCTACTCCCGCACACCGACGCCAGTACACTCGTCGAATACTTTGGTGGTGACAGTATTTGTCGACCAGGTGTCTGGTTTCGTTTAGCGTTTGCAAATGGGGACCGGCATCGAGACTCGTACAATGCCTGAAAAACTAGGGGTGAGAAATCGCGGGGGAGATTATCAAAACAAGACCGGCGTAAAACAGCCACGCGTTTCCGTCATCATGCCCGTCTACAATGGCGAGCGATATATTTCCGAGGCGGTAAACTCGGTTCTCGCGCAGACGTATGCCGATTTAGAGCTCATTGTCGTGGATGATGGCTCCACCGATCAAACACTCTCCCAAATTGAAAGCCTTCGCGACTCCCGCCTGCGCATTCTGCGTCAGTCTAATCAGGGCGTCTCCGCTGCAGCCAATGTCGGAATCAAAGCTTCGCACGGCGAATACCTGGCCGGCATGGGTTCCGACGATGTTTGGCAGCCAAGTAAGATCGAAAAACAAGTAGCACTTCTCGATGCCCAACCAGAGGTGGATTTGGTTTATTGTTGGACCGGATACATCGGCCCAGAAAGCGAATCCCTGCCCTATCTCCAACAAGTGGAGATTACCGAAGCAC
>JALHPX010000085.1 GCA_022842225.1 bacterium | reverse complement strand
GGACTGCGAACGCAGCAACGGTTTGTCCAAGTACAGATAGCAGCGACGGCCGCGTACATTTCACGCCAGCGAATTTAAACAACAAACTTCACCGTTCGATTGAGCCGCCCACTACGCGGCGGATACTTCACCAAATTTTTAAAGCGCCGACGCATTTTCAAGTCCACGAGCCGCTGCCGGCGAGTCCGCACATGGGTGATGAGGGTGCTGCCAATCACACGCGCTTTTGCCGCGAGCATGGCGATGTTGGAGTGCATTTATTTGTTTACGGCAGAAAGGCTTTTGGCGGTGGCACTGAGCCTAAGAAATATCCGGCGCGCCAGACGCGAGAGGCATCGGAAAGTGTCGCGCGGTTGCATGGTTTAAAACCCGGTGCCACGGTCTTTGCGCAGCAGTCGCCGGAAGTGATTGATTTGGGGGTATTTCACAATGACGTCATTTCCGTCGGCAATGAGTGTGTGTTTTTTGTACACGAAAATTCCTTCACCGATACCGATGCCGTGTTGAAAGAGCTGCGCACCAAAGTCGAGCAGACCTGCCACACGCCGCTGGTGGTGGTGAAAGTGAAAGCCTCAGAGGTCTCGGTCGCTGACGCGGTGAAGAGTTATCTCTTTAATTCTCAATTGGTCACCTTGCCCAATGGCAAGATGGTCATCATTGCGCCGACCGAGTGTCAGCAAAATACGGCCGTTGCGAGCTACCTCACGCGCCTCATTAATGACGAGTCCAATCCGATTGGGAACGTGGTCTATATGGATGTGCGGCAAAGCATGCGCAATGGCGGTGGACCTGCGTGCTTGCGCTTGAGGGTTGTGCTGGGCGAAGAGGAGAAAAACCAAATCAGTGCGCACGTTTTTTGGAACGAGAAACTCGATGCGCAACTGCGCACGTGGGTGGGCAAGCACTACCGCGATCGCCTGCTGCCACAAGACTTGGCCGACCCCAAACTCATCGTTGAATGTCATACCGCGTTAGATGAGCTGACTCAGATCTTGAAAATCGGCTCAGTCTATCCGTTTCAATTGGAACGCGACGCACGTTGACAGATTCCCCCGAATCACGAGAAGGCTGGGGCCTTAGGGGGATTTATGGGCGCAGTCGAAACAGGAAAACTTTTAATCAACAACGAATGGGTCGATGCTCTTTCGGGCAAAACCTTTTCGGTCATTAATCCAGCAACAGAAGAAGTGCTGGGCGAAGTGGCGCAGGCCGGTCCAGAAGATGTCGACAATGCCGTGCGAGTCGCCCGCCGCAGTTTTGAACAAGGCGCCTGGAAAAAAATGTCCGCCCGCGAACGCGGCAAGCTGCTTTATCGGCTCGCCGAACTGATCGAGCGCAATACTCAAGAACTTGCCGAGCTGGAAACCAAGAACAACGGCAAGCCCATTCGCGAGACAACCGGAGTAGATGTCCCTTTTGTCGTCGATACTTTTCGTTACTACGCCGGGCTTGCTGACAAGATTCACGGTGAAACCATTCCCGTGAGCGGCGACTATTTTAATTACACTCTGCGCGAGCCAATGGGAGTGGTGGCGCAAATCATTCCCTGGAATTTTCCTCTCCTGATGGCCGCTTGGAAACTAGGACCCGCTCTGGCCACGGGTTGCACGGTGATCCTAAAGCCCGCCGAGCAAACGCCTCTGACGGCGTTACGCCTGGGCGAACTGATTATTGAAGCGGGATTCCCACCGGGCGTCGTGAATATTTTGCCGGGCTTTGGCGACGCGGGGGCCGCCCTCGCTCGTCACATGGACGTCGATAAAGTCGCTTTTACTGGCTCCACTGAAGTTGGCAAACTCGTGATGCAAGCCGCTTCACAGACTAATCTCAAGCGCGTTTCTCTAGAGTTGGGTGGCAAGGCGCCCAATATTGTTTTTGCGGATGCCGATATCGATGCAGCCGTGCAAGGCGCTATCGACGGTATTTTCTTCAATCAAGGGGAAGTCTGTTGCGCTGGCTCGCGTTTACTCATCGAACAAAAAGTGCACGAGCAATTCCTCGATAAATTAAAGACGCGCGCAGAATCTCTGCGAGTGGGCAATCCAATGGATCATTCTACGGAGATGGGTGCTCAGGTATCGAAAGAACAGTACGACAAAATTTTAGGCTTCATCGCAACTGGCAAGGCGGAAGGTTGCCGAGTGATTGCGGGTGGAGCGCCCGCATCGGACAGGGGGTACTTCATCAAGCCCACTGTCTTTGATTCAGAAGCTGGGAATTCGACGATATACCGCGAAGAAATTTTCGGCCCAGTAGTCGCCGCGACTGCTTTTAAAGATATCGACCAATTGTTGGAGAGAGCGGATCACCCGTTCTATGGTCTGTCCGCTGGCATTTGGACAAGTGATGTAAAAAAAGCCCATCGCCTGGCCAAAGCTGTAAAAGCGGGAACAGTCTGGGTGAATTGCTTCAATAAGTTCGATGCGGCTTCACCGTTTGGTGGTTACAAGCAAAGCGGTTTTGGCCGCGAGCTAGGTCACCACGCCATCGAGCTTTACACCCAAGTGAAATCCGTTTGGATGAATCTGCAAAATTAGCTTAAAGTCGGGGGATGCTTCTTTATTCGCCGGCTTATATTGTTCTGATTTGTCTTTTTATTACGCTCTTGGCAGTGCAGGTCAGCGCGCTCCGCTGGAAGTTTAAGATCCCACATAAAGACGGTGGCAACGATGTTCTTGCCCGTGCTCGCAGCGCTCACTTCATGATGTTGGAGTTTAGTGTGGTGTATATACCGCTGTTGATTTGTGGCGAGTTAATGGGCGCTTCTAACAAGTGGATTGCATACACCTCACTGGTGTTTTTGGTGGGGCGGGTCTGCCACACCTCCGCGTTGATGACGACGACAGGATTTAGCCCCCTGCGTGGTGTGGGAGTGGTGCTATCGCACGGAGCTTCGGCTGCTTGGATGGGCAAGATCGCTTTTACCCTCTTTACTATTTCTTCCTGATAGCAGCACCAGACAACCCATCGACGCAAAGGCGCCGGCGCTGGCGAGCCACTGCCAAAATGCAAAGCTAACGTAGACCGGTCGGCCGAGCTCTCGCCAATGGGGACCGACCCAACCGTAGTGGCGGTACTTCAGGTAGATGACGAGTTGGCTGGTAGCTGCACCGACAAACGGTAGACAAATCAGTAGCAACACCCCCATCGCCAGACTTGTCCGTCGTTGCTGCCGCTCTGATGCAAACCAGCAAATGCTAAATCCCAGAATTCCTAGGAACACTCCAAAGAAGGCAATCAACGCCACGACTTCATGTGCTTTAAAGAAGGTTCTAGAAATGTCGTAGATAAAACCGCGCTCGATGCCAACTAAGAAGCCGCAGATGCTACCCACTTGAAAACTTCTCTGTGAGTACGATGCCAGCTTGGAGAGAGGACTGGAGAGCTGTTGTGCCAGATAACCCGCGAGAGGAAACACCAGCGCAAAGCAAAGCGAGATCGCCAGACAAAAACGCCAATAGCCTTGGGGGTTGTCTACCTGCGATGCCAGGCCCGAAACCATTCGGTACTGCCAATCAAAGGGGCCAGGGAAATGGCGAACCGCAGCAAAGATACCGACGATATTGCCGACGATAGCCAAAGTTAAAAGGGTGAGGGCCGTGGCTTTAGATCGCGGGCCATTCTGGAGAAATCCGGTGACGCTAAAGGATTTGTTCATCAGAAGATATTATCGTGCCTGCGACGAAAGCGTTATAATGGCTTCACTTCGGGGGAACTCATGACGCAAAAGGTTGCGGAACGTTTTATATTTGGCGCATTGCTTTTTACTTTCGGATTGTTTTTGTCGCACTGTGCATCAGGACCAACAACTCGCCGAGTATGGTTGGATTCGAGTACGCATAAAGATAGCCCGCCAAGTTGGGTCGAAGAGAACCGACTCACTTGGGACAAGGGTGACAAAGTATTTTTCCGCTCTGTGCACACCGTTCGCGGCGATGAGCGAGTCAATGGCTGCTACGACCTGGCAAAGCTCGATGCACGCGAAACATTGCTTACGGAGATGGCGACCGACATCCGCGGCTCTCTGGACAACGCTCAGCAGTCGCTTAACGAGAACGCTGAAATTGTTTTGGGCAAAGTCCGCAGCGGTGAATTCAAAGGTCGCATTAGCGGCATGAAGCACGTCGAACAGTATTTTGAGCGCTATCGCATCGGCACCGACGAGCGAGTTGATTGCCATGTCTTGAGCGAAATTACGCAGAAAGATTACGACGAACTCAAAAAGCGCGTTGTGAACAATATTCAGCAAGCAGATCCCCGACTCAAAGAAGCCATTACGCAAAAACAAATCGAATTCTTTGAGAACCGCGTACCGGCCGGACAAGACAAAGCGCACGAATAAGCATGGTCCGTTTCATTCCCTTTGTTCTAATTCTATTTTCAGCCTACGCCGCCGATCGACCTGAATGGGTCGATCGGGGCGGAAAAGCAGAAGACGGCGTGTATCGCTATTACGTCGGCCGTAGTGTAGCGCCGACAGAAAGCGAGTCCATAGCGGATGCTAGGTCGGACGCGCAGACTCAAATCGTGCGAGAGAATTTCGGCAGCGAAACGCAAATCGAACTCCGTTCTTTGGAGAATTCGAGAACGAGCAACACCACCAAATCCACGGATGAAACTTTTCCCAAAGTTCGTTTTGATGGCTTTGAGCAGCAGGAGACTTTCTTTGAGCGCAACGCCCGAGGAGTCGAGGCCTGGGTGCTTTTTCGCTTTCCCAAAACCACCATCGCCAAAGAAAAACTGCGCCTTGCGAAACTACAACCGCTAGCACAAGAAGCGGATTGGTCCTCGCAGGGAAGTGCTTTTCAAGTGCGCATCCGAGGCGCTCTCGAAGTCTCCAGCGAGCCACCTGGCGCGGATGTTTATATCGACGATAAGCGCTTTGGACAGACTCCGATCAAGCTAATGGGCGTACTGGATCCCGGCGCGCATGAAGTTCGCATCGAGCATCCAGAGCGCTCCGACTACACCGAAAAAGTTCAATTGGAAGCCGGACAAACGGTTCAAGTACACAAGAAATTGAGAAAGGCGCTGGCCCATCTCTCCATCACGACCACTCCGTCGGGTGCGAAGCTTAAAGTCGAGGGACATCCCGCAGGGTTTTCGCCGATGAAGTTGTTCCCCGTTTCCGCCGGCAAAAGCGTAGCAGTAGAAATTCGCCACGATAAAGCACTGCCACTCACCACCGAAGTCATTGTGAGAAAAGATCGACACGAAACCCGGCACTACACTTTGGAGCCACGAGCGGGCGCGGACGCAGCGGGTGAACCTCGAGCCGTCTCCGCCGAATCCGATTCCAAAGTCCCCACCGAAAGAAGACCCCGTTTTGAGTTAGATGGTGATGAGGCTCCGCGGGAGCGAATTATCGACGAGCGGGCAATGTATTCATTCTCGCTAGCGCCGCTGGGATATGCGTCGGCGAGCATGGAGTCGGTTGCCATACCGCATGCTTTCTTCGGCGGTGCCTTTGGTGTGGATGTCACTCCGAATTGGTACTGGCAGTTTGGTTACCATTTTGGTCAACGCGAAGCGGCGTATTCAAACGCATTAGTCTCCGCAAAATTTCATCGCTTTTCTTTGGCAACCGGGTGGCAAGTTGGTTTGACCGCCGGGCATTCCATTGCAGTCGAAGCGCTTGTGATGAGGCTTGTAGGCGTTTATCAGCTACGTTATTTGAGCGAACTTCAATTCCGCACTGCCCCTTCGCTGAGTCAGTGGGGGTGGGGCGGAGCGCTGCGCTATCGGTGGCTGGTGTCGAGTCAAAGTTGGGGAATGTTGACGACCGGTTGGGGGATTGGGGCAAAGCTCGCGGCAGTTTCTTTCACAAGGGCTGACGCGACGAATAACGGCAAATCTGTATTGCAGGGGGAGTTCGAGTGTTTCTTTCACTTCTAAAGATTATTGGGATTGGTCTGCTGGTGTTTGTGTTCTTGGGAGGCTGTGGGCGCATCGAGAAGTCGGGTGAACCAGTGAACACAGATTTCGCCAATCGCTTTGGCCAGCCGCTGGACCGCTCTAGCGAAAGCAATTAGATTCCTTAGATGCTAAAGGCCGGGGCGCTGAACATTGAAGAATGTTGGAATTACCGCGCTTCGCTTTTTTGGCTCACCTACCGTGAGATTCGCACCCGCTATCGTAATGCCATTTTAGGATTGGGTTGGGCGCTGCTACAACCGCTCGCTTCTATCATCGTCATTGCAGGCGTCTTCCAGTCAGCGATTCGACAGCCGGATGGTACAGGTGATTACTCTGCGTTCTTCGCTTGCGGAATCGTGCCATGGTTGTACTTCTCAAAGTCGCTCGCTTCTGCCTCTCAGGGTTTCATGGGATATGGCGAGATTGTGAAGCGTAATTATTTCCCAAGAGTTTTTGTTCCGCTCATTTTTGTGCTGTCTCACATTGCGGATCTTGCGATTGGCCTGTTGCTTCTCGTTGTCTGGTTTTCTGCCGTCGGAAATGCTCCGTCGATCACCGGGTTGATTGCCATATCTTCCGGCACCTTGTGGCTTCTTGCTCTGTGCTTCGCTATTTCTCTGTGGCTGGCGCCATTGCAGGTGTGGTTTCGAGATATTGCTTACGCACTCAGTTTTGCGTTGCAGGGAGTTTTTTTCGTCTCGCCGATTCTGTATGCGCCAGAAGGACTAGCGCCGACTTGGCGAATTTTGATCGTGAGTAATCCTCTCACGGGAATTCTCTCGGTGTTTCGCTATGGATTCTTAGGTGCGCAGCCAGATGGCACAGGTTTGCTCGTGAGCGCTGTGTGGACTTTTGTGCTGCTAGCGGGAGGGCTTGGATTGTTTTTCCGATTGGAAAAAGATCTGAGCGACGCACTCTAATGCACCTTCGGGCCAGGCAGGTTACAAAGAATTATCGTCGATTGGGCGGGGCGTTTCGTGATTTGAGCTGGCTACGCGCACCCCTTTCGACTGCAAAGGCTCTCGATGGCGTCGACTGGGATCTGATTCCGGGGTCTGTGCATGGAATCATTGGTGCCAATGGTTCTGGCAAAACAACGCTGCTCAATATTCTTTCCCGTATTACGTCACCCACATCGGGTTGGGTGGAGCGCGAGGGGAAAGTAGCTTGCGTCATTGGCACTGAAGGCGCGTTACATGCCGAACTGCGGATATGGGAAGCAGTGGCGTTGCAGGCATCGCTGAACCTGGTGCCACAGAAAGATGTTTCGCAGCTGCGCCAGATGGTCTTACAGTTTTGTGAGTTAAGTCACCAACCCAATGCTCTGGTCAAAAGCTTATCCACTGGGATGCGAGCGCGGCTCGTTCTCGCAACGGCGCTCTTTTCGGATTGGGATTTTTTTCTAATCGACGAGACGGTCTCTGTTCTCGATGTGGGATTCCGCTGGCGGTGTGAAAGATACTTGCGAGAGCGAGTGAATGAAGGCGCTGCCGTCGCGGTGGTGAGCCATGATCTGGAGTGGATTAGTCGCTTTTGCGACGTGGCTACTTACTTGGAAAAAGGACGAGTGTGCTTGCAAGGCTTGGCGCCTGCAGTCACATCCCGATTCGTTCACAAGCTACCGATTGATGGGGTGGGCGAGCGGAGAATGAGCGGGGAGGGTGAGCCAGCTTTTGCTCGCATAGAGAGCCCAGAAGAACGCCGACCAACCGACAGCGTATAGCACCCAGCCAGCGTGTAGATGGAAGAAGCCCACCAGAATATTCAATCCGATCTGTTTATCACCGTAGTAATCATTCACAGCTTGGCTCAGTAGGAAAATGCTGACAACGCGTGCAATGTTCAAAAACAGTGCGTAGGCAATTCCAAAAATGAAAACAAAGAAAGTGCGGGTGCGGCTCAAGCCCTTCGAGTCCAGTGCCAAGAATGTGCTAAAGCCAATCAGAAATAGCAACAATCCGTCGGTACCCGAGCACGGTGGGCCAAAAAGAACTTTGATCTGTTGGTGTTTAATTGCGAAGTAGTACGGCGAATTCCAACTGCAGACCGTGCCGCCTTGGATTGACTCCAGCGTTTGGCAAACTCCCTGAATAGATGCCACTCCAAACCACGGCCAAACCGCTACATAGAGGTGCTTCACCATGATGATCGTGGAAGCAATCAAGGCGCTGGGGATCACCAGCCAACGCATCGGGTGTTTGATCAAGTAGCTAACAGGGATAAAGAGGAAGAAGGCACTCAACGTCATCGCAGCCAGATTAGCGATCCACAAAGCGCGGACTGCCGTTGCTCCCACTAAGACCTCAAGAGATCGAAACTCAAAGCAAACAACCGCAAAAGTGAATGCCAGAAGTAAGTTGATGCTCACTGCCGGCCATTGAATTTCGGGTTCGACCGGACGTTGTTGGTATAGCAATACGCCCAAAGCCACGAAGGAAAACAAAGCAGGGAATACTAAATCAAAGTCCACAAATCCAGGTAGTCCCAAACGAAGCCCGATTCCAAAACGCAGCCAGATGCGAAAAATCAGCAGTTCCAGAACGGGAGGGAGTAATGTCGCAAACGAGATGATTGCGGCTCGGCGAATCACGCTAAGCTCCTCTGAGGATGTTCAATTCAAGGTTGGACGTATAAGAAGTATACCAAAGAAAGGTAGAATCTATTAGATGAGTTATGGCTTTGAAGTCTGCGATTTATTAAACAGCGGCAGAAACTCCTCGTAGCCTTCCTTTTTTAAATCTTTCTTTGCAATAAAGCGCAGCGACGCAGAATTAATGCAATAGCGCAATCCGCCACTCTCCTTGGGGCCGTCTTCAAAGACGTGGCCGAGATGGGAATCGGTACGCGAACGGATCTCAATGCGTTCCATGCCGTGGCTTTTGTCCTGCTTGTTCACGACTGCTTTGGGATCGATCGGTTTGGTAAAGCTCGGCCAGCCGCAGCCCGAATCGTATTTATCCCCAGAGCTAAAAAGGGGCTCGCCCGTTGCGATATCGACGTAGATCCCTTCTTCTTTATTGTTCCAAAACTCATTTTGAAACGCGGGCTCTGTGGCGTTTTGCTGGCTCACCTTGAACTGCATCGGAGTGAGCTTTTCGCGGAGTTCGGATTCAGACGGCTTTTTGTAAGTCTTTTTCGATTTAACTTCATTCACGGCAAAACCCTCGCTTGGAGCCAAAACGGAAACTGTCAGTAATAACCATAAGATGGCTTTCATAGTTCTTAGCGTAAAGAGGCGGATGGGGGGATGTAAAGGGAACGCTCAAAAATTCCGAACTAGGGAGGCAATGCCGCATCCCGACAATTCTACCGACACTCTACTTACCCAACAGTATATCGACGGGGGACCTCTCTATACCGAGTCCCAGTATGGCCAATTTGTCGTTGAGCCGTATAACGCTGTCACGGCGAGCTTGTTTTTATTTCTCGCGATCTATTGGGCTCTTCGTATTCACAGCGGACTACTAAAGAACAATAAGGTCATCGCGACGATCGTTCTTTTG
>JALHPX010000084.1 GCA_022842225.1 bacterium | reverse complement strand
ACAAATCCCCTTTTTCCGACCACGCAAGCTGGGACACGCTTTCTGGGTCGAGGTCGGTCCATTCCCGACGATTCTGTAAAAGCACTGCTTGCTGTTTCCAATCAGCAACAAACGCGCGCGTTTGGTCCCACGGCATTGACGGGTGATTCCACTCGATCCAGGCCAATTGATCGCCGGCCGGAGAGATCCGAGGAGACAAATAAAAGTCTGCACCTTCGACCAGCACCACGACTTGACCTGTACGCAGTGAAATTTCGACGATCTCGTTGCGCGGAAATTTATCGCCGGCAACGTGGCGCTCACAAACGGCAAAGAGGACGGGCAGAGTAGGATGGGGATTTAAGTCGGCAAATCGGCAATTCGGCTCTCTCGTAACCGCGACGGGTTTAGAATCGGGCGAGTCCGGGCGAAAACGATAAATCTGCTGATCCGCATTCTCGACGAAGTAGATCGTTCCCTTCTTTGCCGTACAGGCTTGCCCACCATATTCATGCACGCGCGTGCGAATATTCCAAGGAGCGGGTAAAATCTCTTCTGATTTACTGCCGTGGCGAATCAGCGTGGAACGCCCCAGGTTTTCCGGTCGCGCTTCCACCCAGTAGAGAGTTTGCTCGTCCCAGAAACAATCGCGGATCTTTGTTGAGCCGCGTGAAACATCCATGGGAGAAAGTGGCGAATTCCAGGTTCCAAAACGAGCGGTCTGCTGCATAGTGATGAAAGTGAAACAAAAGGAGAGCTCCGTTGCAAGGTGGTAAGAAAAGTTCCAAATCCCGGTTTCTGCCAACACTGAAGCGACGCTCCAAGACGCCCGCTCCAAAAAAAGCGCTCAACACCGATCCGCCGGTCAAACCCTTCCGCGTTTTGTCGTACAACATCCACCAAGGCCTTACGGTGGCCAAACGCAAATTGAGTCTGGCCTTGCTCAAAGATGCCATTAAAAGCCTGGACGTGGATTTGGTGCTGCTGCAAGAAGTAGCGGGAGTTGAAGGCGGAAAGAAAACCAAAAGCCGCGAACTCGCGGTCCAGACGTCTTTTCAATTAGAGGCATTGGCCGACGATATGTGGCCCTATTACGCGTATGGCCGCAACTCGGTTTTCTCTGGGGGCTTTCACGGCAATGCCATCCTAAGTGCCTGGCCTATCCAGCATTACAGCAATATCGATATCAGCATCACTAAGCGCGGGCTGGTTCGCCGCGGGATTTTGCATGCGGAGTTGGATGTTGTCGGCACGGGTCAAACGCTCCACGTTTTGGCGACTCATTTTGGGTTGTTGCAAGCGGAGCGGCAGCGGCAGTTACGTCGGCTGGTGGAGTACGTCTCAAAGAATATTCCGCCCAACGCGCCGGTTATTTTAGGCGGAGATTTTAATGATTGGAGAGAGACCATCTCAGGGCGACTGTCCAAAACGGTGGGCTTTCGCGAAGCGTTCTTGGAATCAGGCGCTCGCCACGCACGCACGTTCCCCAGTGGGTTTCCCGTCCTTAAACTCGATCGGATTTACTTCCGGCATTTGAATCTAAAAGATGTCGAGAAGGTTTCGGGTCGGCCTTGGCTGTTCCTATCGGATCACCTGCCGCTGGTCGCGGAATTTGATTTTGAGAAGTAATACCTAGCGGCGGTGGGGGAAGTCGCTGGTTTCGCAGAAGGGCGTTGCCCACTGCGGAAGCTTTGCCGAGACAGTCGAAGAGCAAAGGGGTGTGTGCGTGAAGCGCACCCACGACAACACCAAAACGATCAACGCCACAAGCAGCACAAACTTCAGTGCGCGCACAACCATGCGCGTGAGAATAAAAAGCCCTGCGAAGGCGGCGGCAACATAGAGAATGATCGATACGGCGTTCATGTCTTAATTATAAAGCTCTTACGACGGATTTTTGTCACTGAAAGTTGTTTAAGAGGCCCGAGTATAACGCAAAGCGCGGTTCGGGATCAATGGTTAGCCAGACGCAGGGCTCTGTCTGGGAGTGCCCATTTGCGCCTGCTCAAGGCGTGGTTTTATAGGGCCAAACACCCTTCCAATGACTGCGCACCTTCGCGAGTACCACGATTTTTTGCGTGGCATCTGCTTCGGAGAGCTTCGCAGCTTGCGACATCACCAGCCCCTCGGCCAAGAGCACGCAGAGTTCGTGCCCTTCATACACAGCGGGGTAGGCGTTCCAATTCTTGTATTTCTTAAGGTCCAAACCGCCCCACATGGCTGCGGTGCCTTGCGCTTCGGGCTTTTGCAGTTCGACTAAAACTTTTTTCAAAAGCGGGTAGTCCAGTCGGAACAGCATTTGGGTAAGGCGCTCGTGCAGCACTTCAAAGGAGAAGGGCTTGACGATAAAATCAGCGGCGCCCAGTTTTGCGGTCTTTAAGATCGTCTCTGCATCGCCGTTACCGCTCGCCACCAAAATAGGAGTGTGTTCGGTAAAGGAAGTCGCTCTTAGCGTCTCTAGAGTGTGCAGACCATCGAGCTTCGGCATTTCCAAATCCATCACCACGGCGTCGGGTTTTTCGACGATAATTTGGCGAATAGCATCCCAGCCATCTTGAGACGTGATCACGCGATAACCTTTTGTCTCCAAAAAGGCTTTCACGAGCTTCTGTAGTTCGACGTCGTCTTCGACGCTCAGGATAGTGTACTGGCGCATAGGATCCCTTCGTACGTCTTATCGGGAGAATGGGTAATCAACCTGAACCCTGTTGCTTACGCGGAGCGGCTTTGGTAGCTATCAAGAAATTCGGCAAATAGGGGTATTTGTGATCAATCGGTCGTTGATCTGTGGGTTGGCGTTGGCGGCAACGTGGGGTGTTTCCGCATGGGGGATGTTGCTTTGCCACGACCGTGTCCGTTTCGCGTTTCCCAATTCCAGTAATCCACTGATAGGCCATCAGCCGCAGCGCAGTTACCTTCCGCACACTATTATCAGCGAGATCGATTCCCTTGAACCTGGCGCTAAGATTCTGGATGTGGGCACCGGTTTCTCGTTACAGGCGTTGCGTTATTTAAAGACCAAGCCGCAATTGCGCGTCACTGGAATCGACGAATTCGATTACTACGGTAAGTTGCACGAAACGCTAGACATGCCCGCACCACCCGAAGTCATTTTTGGAGAGCCCGACGAGGAACAGAGTCAATTGAGAGACCGCAATGGTTTGAACGGCTCTCGGTTAGTTTATTCAGTCGGAGGCATTGCTCCAGATGTCATTTATAACTGGTCGCAGACTTTCAATCTCCCCCTGCCTACCGGTTGCCATACGGTGATTGGAGCGCATCTGGCGATGTTCTGCCAAGATCACGGGCTGCTCGATATTGAGTTTTATCTCTTCATGAGCAAATCCCTTGAGCGAGTGCGTTTGCGTCAGCTGACTGGCGGTTTATCTATAATCATTGGCAATGCAGAGAACGAGTTGCGAGGCATTCCGTCCAACAGCGTCGCCGTGGTGACTGATATTTTTGGTGCTTTTACCAGAATCAATCAGGACGGCAATCCGCTGTCGTACTTGCGACAGGTGCACCGGATTCTAAGACCAGGAGGGAAAGCGTTCCTCACCATGACGCCTGCCTCTTATGAAGCCTGCAATTACTACGATTCGACTATCTTCCGGCCAGTGCCTTTGATTCAGATATTGGATCAGCGCAGTGAAGCAATTAATATTCGCGAAGACCTCTGGCACATTGTGGAAATTGTAAAAGGCGACAATCTGGGATTCCGTCGGGCAATGCGCCATGTGGCTCCCTATCACGTTGACGGATTTATACGTTTTAGAAACTTTCGAGTAGAACAGCACGCACGCGATCGCACCCGCCGTGATGGTTTGCGCCGACGCGATCGTAGAGCTCTAGACGACGATTGGGAATAAATGTACACGCAGATCACTCCAACTGATTTAAACGCTCGCCTTAAAAACGGCGAAACAATCCAACTCCTCGACGTGCGCGAACCCGACGAATTCGCCATCGCCTCCATCGGCGGAAAACTCATTCCCCTAGGCGAAATCACCACCCGCTACGAAGAACTCGATCCCAGTCTCCCTACAGCAGTCCTCTGCCACCACGGCGTACGCAGCGCACGCGCGGCCCAATTCTTAATCTCTGTAGGCTTCACAAACGTCATGAACATCTCGGGCGGCATCGATCGCTGGTCCCGCGAAGTAGACTCCTCCATCCGCACGTACTAGGACCTACTTCCCAAAAAAACAGCGCAAGCCAAGCAGCCGAAGCTCCTTGCCCATTCGAGTCAGAATTCCACATATAGAGGGTGGCCCCGCCCGCCACGCCTGGGGTTTTTTAGTTTCTATTAATTGATCTCGCGCTCGCATCGCGGAAGGGGGCCTTAGTTTCTTGGGGAGGTGGTTGCCCGCGATGACGGCCGGTCGGGGCCACCCTCTATATGTGGAATTCTGATTCGAGGAGGCGAGAAGTTTGGGCTGCTTGGCTTGCGCTGTTTTAGTTTCCGAAGTTGGACCAAGAGCGGAGAGTTTGGAAGAGCCAGACTGCGGCGCGGGATTCAGCCGTTGTTACCGAGCGAGATGGGAAAGTTTGTTTGCCCTTCATGAAGCGTTCGGAGAAGCGCCATTCCCAAGTGAAGTCTGTTGGAGCAGCTTGGGTGAGAAAAGAGCCTGCGGCGTCGCCGCGTTCCATCCAGTAACGCGCGAGGATGCTTTGGAGTTGCTTTGGGTAGATCGCGTGAGCGGACATTTCTACGCCGTTTTCCGTGCGCACTACTTCGCAGTAGTACGGCTCTTTTGTCGTCGGTCCCTTTACACAGCGCAATTGGAGTTTTGTTTGCATTCCCTGCGCGTTGGTCTGAGTGAACAAGGCTGAGGGATCGAGCAATATTGCGTCGTTGCCAAAGGCGCCAGTTGTGAGAGTCGGGCTTTGGAATAGGACGACAAATAGAATGAATAAATGGGCGCGCATGGCGGAGCATTTTATTGCAAGAAGTCTGCTTGGGTTTTAGCTGCGGGTGTATTCTTCGAGAATATAAATAAAATGGCGCATCTGGCGCGCCACCTGCTCGAATACGCTGCACGCTAAAACTCCCTAAGCGCTAGTCTGTTGTTAGAAACGTGTCCATCGCACGCTGCCAGCCGGACCCGTTCTGCCGTTGCGTCCAGGAGGGCCGTTTCTGCCGGGGGAGCCATTGGGTCCGTTCGCAGCGGCGGGGCAGATTTTCCCGCCGTCTTGTTTTCCAGCAGCTCCGCCTAGTCCCGCTTCGCCGCCTCTGCCACCCGCGCCGCCTTTGCCGCCGCCGCCTCCGGTGCTGGAGACGGAAATGCGTGCATCCCGCTGTTCTCTGACTTGAATTTCTAGATCCAGAGCAGGGCCGCCGTCTTCCGCCGATTCGCCAGGCTCACCGTCTTGACCATTTCCCCCGGCACTGCCGCTGGTCGGAGCGCTCGCGCATTCGGTATAGGCTTGCTTATAACGATAGGCGTTCCAGCTCAGTGGAATACCGCCTTCCACCCAGCGGTGTGCTTCGCGCGTGGACGCGTCCGAGCCATTTGCTCCATTGGCGCCGCGATTGCCATCTTGCCCATTGGCTCCGTCTCTTCCGGTGCGGCCCACAGTCTCAATTTCTAGATTGCCCGATATCGTCTCTACTCGCAGCCGCAACGGGCGGCGTTTGGAGAATGGCGAGGCATCGATTATTTCTATGCGTGCTTGGTCGGCATGGATTTCTCGCAGTCCCAGAAAATCTATTCCCGCTGGCACCGACACCACCAGCGTCGTGCCTTTACCGAGAACCAGTTTCTGAAAATCCAGCGGCAGGGTTACTTCTGCATCTTCTAGAAAAACTTTCTCCACTATCGTCGGAGGCGGCAACGTCCAAGTGGTCGTGGCAAGTACTGCGCCCAGTTCAGTACCATTCTCCCCCGCAGTACTTGCCGCTCGCAATCGATACTCATAGCTTCCCGCTTGGGAAACGCGATCGATAAATTCTCGCTGGTCGGATTCAATCGGACCCAACGTAACCAGCTCACCGTCTTCAGAAACACGCTGCAGCCAGCCGCCTCCCTCAATCGCTCCTCCCCAACGCACTCGCGCGTTTGCGTAGTCGTCTTGCCATTTGCCTTGCCATTCTCCCGATACATGTAGAGCAAAATGCTCGGTGGCCACCGTCACGGGTGCTGAAGTTTTGTGTTCTGTGGCCGCTGTGGCGCCGGGAGGTGGGGTAGGTGCACTATCCGAGTTTGCAGGAATGCGGTCGCAGCCTGCGCAAAAGAGAACCACCCAAGAAGCTATCGCTGTCTTTGGCTGAAGAAACGTGCTGAATTTTTTCATATGCCTTCCTTTTTTTGAGAATCTCTTTGCAAAGGACCGCCCAATCCCAAAAGAAGTTAACTTGTTGGAATATTGAGAGACTTTTGAACGCGTTTTCGGCTGCAGAGGATTGAAATTGTTCATGAAAGGCTGAAAACCGGTCTCGGCAGAACCTTCCCAAGATCTCAGGCTGAGGCTGGTTGCCTGACTCTAATGCGGCGTGCTACGGGTACGTCCGTGCTGAAGAATTCTGAAGACATGGGCCTTACATCGCCCACTGCCCAAGCGATGTCCAAGTGCGTGTTAGTCGCTGATGACGACGCACTCACGCGCCTGCTTCTTAAGCAAAGTCTGGAGAGCGGGGGATTTCGCGTGCGGCTTTGTGAGTCTGGCGAGGAAGCGCTCGATGTACTAAAGGCCACGCCGTATCCCGTTTTACTTTCGGATATTCGCATGTGGGGCATGGACGGACTCGCTCTCGTTGCGGAATTAAAAAAGCGCGGTCTTATGACCGTTCCGATTTTGATGACAGGTTTTGGATCTTTAGAAGGCGCCGTCGAAGCTATTAAACAGGGCGCGTTCGATTACATATCCAAGCCTTTTCGACCCGCAGACCTCGTGCAATTGGCAGAGCGCGCGTGGAACCATTGGTGCGGCTTGGTAGCCGAACACGGCAAGCCCGCAGCTGAAATCAGCGATGCCTTTACCGATCCCACAGAAGTGCGCTTCATCGGGCGCTCACCGGCGATTGTTTCGGTTTACACCACGGTGGCGCGAGCGGCTTTGACGTCGAGCACCGTGCTCATCACCGGCGAGAGCGGCACGGGCAAAGAATTAATCGCGCGTGCTATTCACCGTAACGGCAATCGTTCCAACAAAGCCTTTGTCGCCGTTAATTGCAGCGCCATTTCGGAAACGCTTTTGGAGAGTGAACTCTTTGGTTACGTCCGAGGCGCCTTCACCGGCGCGCAGGGGGATAAAAAGGGACTCTTTGAAGAAGCCTCCGGCGGCACCATCTTCTTAGATGAAATTGGTGATATTTCGCCGGCCATGCAGGTAAAACTTTTGCGCGTGTTGCAATACGGCGAAGTGAAACCGGTCGGAAGCTCTGAAACGCGGGTACTGGATACGCGGGTTGTTGCCGCTACTCACCGCAATCTTTCTCAACGAGTGCAGCAAGGGCAATTCCGCGAAGATCTCTATTATCGACTCAAAGTGATCTCGATTGAATTGCCACCACTCCGTCAGCGACCGGAAGACATTCGCGATCTCGCGCAGTATTTTTTAGTTACTTTCTGCAAACGTAATCATCGCTCGGAGATGAGTTTCTCTGAGACGGCTCTGAAACTGTTAGATAGCTATGACTGGCCGGGCAATATTCGCGAGTTAGAACATGCCGTGGAATACGCTGTCGCCATGGCCCAAGGGAATCTGCTCTTCCCAGAGAATTTTCCCGACGGCGTCGTCAAACGCAATCACCGCACCCGTCCCGAGATGGCCCATTTAGAGCCGGATGTCTCGTCGACAATGAACTCTTCTGCTCCGGCCCATGTCGCACCCCTCACCGCGGACAATATCTCCGCCGAAACCTTGGCTGATAGTGAACGCAATCACATCCTGGCTACTCTGCAGTCAGAGAACCACAACCGAACGCGTGCGGCACGCCGCTTAGGCATTGACCGCGCTACGCTTTATCGCAAAATGTGGAAGTATAATATCGTGCCGCAGCCGGGTTCCGCTGGCACCGCCAACCCTTGATTATCTACTGATTCGCGCACCAATCTTGACGCAGTCTTCGACGTACTAATTCGTATTCCGATTCTACCAATTCAATCGCCGGGGCAATCTGCGGCAGTGATGCATTGGCTGGCTCCAACGCATCTTGCTCGAGGTTCGAGCATACCAGCGCTAATCGACAGGCTCCAAGGTTGGCGCTACTGCCCTTCATCTTGTGAGCCAGACCGCGCATTTTCTGCAAATCCTGTTTCTGAAACGCTTCGCGAATTTCCGCGATGATAATAGGCGTATTGGTAAGGAAGATTTCGATGATCTCCGCGAGGAAGTCTTCGCTACTACTATTGGACAGACTGCGCCAGGTTTCTAATAGCTCATGATCTAATACAGGCACTTCCGCCGAAGGCGGTTGCACCGACACGCTGGCTTCTGAATTGGTTTGCATAGGCTCTTTCACCCACTTCGTTAATAAGTCTTCGAGAACCCGCATCTTTACGGGCTTTGGCAAGTAATCGTTCATGCCCGCCTCAATACACCGTTCCTTATCGCCCTCTAGGGCGTGGGCAGTGATGGCGATAATCGGAGGGCCATTGCGCTTACCGGCTAGACTGCGGATGCGACGGGTTGCCGCAAATCCATCCATCTCTGGCATCTGGCAATCCATGAGAACCGCATCGTAAGGAACTTGCGAAACTGCGCTCACGGCTTCGGAGCCATTCGAGACGTGGTCCGCGCGGTAGCCGAGTTTTTGCAACATCCGGAGCAAAATCTGCTGATTAATCGGGTTGTCCTCGACGACTAAAATCAGGCCGCGATTTTTCTCCCGCGCCGCTGGCGATGGCTTCTCGCTTGGGGTCTCTGCCAGGCGCAGCGCCCGTGGCGGCGGCAGAGCGGGCATCGCAGCCTCTTTAACCGCAGGGGCGGCGTCCGCGCGTTGCAATCCAGAATCTGCCAGCATCGACGTCAAAGTACGATAGAGCTCCGATTGCCGTGGCAGGCGTTTCAAAGACATCAGTCGAATCGCGGGAAGCGATTGTTTGATTGATGGCGTGCTCGCTAAGAGCAACATTGGTATTCCCAGCGTCGACAAAAATTCCAAAGGCGCCGAGTACGAGTCGGCATCAACTATACAAATCTCTGCAGATGACGGGTAATAGGAGCCGTCCGAATGCTGACCCGCTGCGGGCAGAACATTCATTCCGGCGAGTTCGAGGTTTGCGGTTAAACGCTTTTGCAAAATTGGATCTTCTGTAAGGAGCAATACCCGTTTTTTGGAAAGCGCTAAAGTATCGGAATAGCTTTCGGGGACCTTGGCGCTTTCCAGCGAAACGGTGAACCAGAAAAGACTGCCCTTGCCAGCAGTGCTGTCTAAGCCGATATCACCGCCCAACATTTGCGTCAGTCGTCGAGAAATAGCCAAGCCCAATCCCGTGCCACCAAATTT
>JALHPX010000083.1 GCA_022842225.1 bacterium | reverse complement strand
TTTGCCGCCGTTGCTGCGAATGAGATCTTCTGCATCTTCGCGCGAGAGGGTGGGGAGAGTTCCCGTGATGACGAATGTGGTGCCCTTTAGTTTTTGGCTGCCGCCGCTCACTGCTGGTGGTGTCGGGCGGACGCCCTTTTTTAGTAAGCGTTTGATCTCGTCGGTGTTGGCTTTGTTTTGTGTGAACTCGTGGATGCTCACCGCAATGCGCTCGCCGACTTCTTCGACGTTTAGTAACTCTTCCTCACTAGCACTGAGGAATTTATCCAGGTCGCCAAAATGCACGGCCAATAATTCGGCGGTGCGCTCGCCGACAAAACGGATTCCCATCGAATAGATGAAACGCTCCAGCGTGGTCTCTTTGCTGCGTGAGATGGCCTCGACCATTTTTTCGGCGGAGCGCTGGCCTTGGCGCTCTACCTTTAAAAGTGTTGGCACATCGAGATCGTAGATGTCTGAAAAATGGTGAATGAGTTTTTGCTCCATAAAGAGCTCAATCCACTTATCGCCCAAGCCTTCAATATTCATGGCGCGCTTGGAGGCAAAATGCTTTAAGCGTTCCGCGATTTGCGCCGGGCACGCGATGTTAATGCAGCGATGCGCAGACTCGCCCTCGGGTCGGACGACCTTCTTGCCGCAGGACGGGCACTTGGTGGGAAACTCCACGGGCTTTTCTTTGCCGGTGCGTTTCTCCGTCACCACACTTTGCACGTCGGGAATCACATCTCCTGCCCGCTTCACAACGACCGTGTCGCCAATTTTCAGGTCCAAGGCTTCGACTTGATCTTGGTTGTGCAGGCCGGCGCGCTTCACTTCCACGCCGCCAATCGCAACGGGATCCAACACAGCCACGGGAGTAATCACGCCCGTGCGTCCCACCTGGAAAATCACATCGCGCAAAATGGTGTTGCCTTCCATTGCCGCGAATTTGTAAGCAGTGGCCCAACGCGGGGAGCGCGCGACAAAGCCTAATTCGCGCTGCAGTGCAAAGGAATCGACTTTGATCACGATGCCGTCGATTTCATACGGCAGATTATTCCGGTCGCGTTCCATGTTCTGGTAAAACATCGCGACTTCTGCCTCGCTCTTTAATAGACGAGAAAGCGGGTTGGTCTTGAGTCCCCAATCGCGCAAAAGCCCCAGGAGTTCCCAGTGAGATTCAATCGCCATGCCTTCAATGGTGCCAGCACCATGACAGAACAAATCCAATTTGCGTTGCGAGGTGATGCGCGGGTCTAGCTGGCGAATGCTGCCGGCAGCCGCGTTGCGGGGGTTGGCAAAGGGAGGTTCCCCCTCTGCGATGCGCTGCTGATTGAGTTGATGGAAATCTTCTTTCAATAACAAAATCTCAGCGCGGATTTCCAAAAGTGCCGGTGCTTTGCCACGCAATTGCAAAGGGACTGAACGTATGGTGCGCACATTGAGCGTAACATCCTCTCCCACCACGCCATCGCCACGAGTGGCGGCGACTGTGAGCAAACCCTTTTCGTAAACCAATTCTACGGCAAGGCCATCAAACTTTGGCTCTGCCACCATATTTACTTCGCCGCGCGCGCCTTCTTTCCACCGTCGGAAAAACTCGGCAAATTCCTCTTCGTTGTAGCAATTCTGCAGGCCAAGCATGGGCTCGCGGTGTTTGTGCTTGGCGAATTTTTTCAACGCCATGCCGCCCACTTTTTGAGTGGGAGAGTGCGGTGATAAAAACTGTGGGTACTTTTGCTCTAAGGCGGTGAGTTCTTTAAAGAGCTTGTCGTATTGCTCGTCCGAAATCGTTGGGCGATCCAGTACGTAGTACTGGTAGTTGTGCATCCAGAGTTCTTCGATAAGCTGCTCAATGCGTTTTTTGGTATCGCTCGCCATAGATTGCCGCAAGCAATCGCTGATTTAACTGCGGCAAGGAGAGAGTAAGCGAGGCTGGCGCATCTGTAAAACTCTGAGCGCCGCTTCCCAAACGATATTTCCCGACATTTTGGATTTTCCGAAACGGCGGTTCTCGAAAGTGATGGGCACTTCCACGATGCGATAACCCTTGCGATGGGCGCGGTACTTTAATTCCACTTGAAACGCGTATCCCTTGGAGCGCAGGTGCATGCCGTCAATGGCTTGCAAGGCTTCTGTTCTCCAAGCGTTAAAGCCGCCGGTTAATTCTAAATACGGCAGCCCCAGTACGGCGCGCGCGTAAATATTGCCGCCGCGGCTAATGAATTGTCGGACCCAGTTCCAACCCACAATGCGTCCGCCCGGTACGTAGCGTGATCCCACCACGACATCGGCATCGGCAATGGCAGCGTGATAAATCGGCAGCATGCGTGGCTCGTGCGAGAAATCCGCGTCCATCTCTACGAGCATGTCAAAGCCATTGTCGATTCCCCATTGGAAACCGGCGCCGTAAGCGGCGGCTAAACCGTCTTTCTTTTGGCGGCTCAAAAGATGAATGCGCGAATCGGCGAGCTGTTTGGATTTCACCACCCCGGCGGTACCGTCGGGAGAGTTATCGTCGACTACCAACACGTTAAAGTCGGGCGCCTCCCGTGCGATCGCCTCTAATAAGAGGCCGATGTTTTCCACCTCGTTATACGTCGGGACGATAACGAGGGGCTTACTGATTGGTTTGCGATTCCGTTCCAAAAGACTTCCTTAAAACGCGAGAGGTGTGTACGGCAATCCGTGAGCCGATGCGACACCTTCATATACCAACTTACCTTGATAGGTATTGAAGCCTTTGCGGATAGGCTCATTTTGAGCCGCTGCCCGCTCTGGGCCTTGTCCAGCAATCATCAAAGCGTAGCGCAACGTCATGTTGGTCAGAGCAAAGGTAGAGGTGCGGGCCACTGCACCGGGCATGTTGGTAACGCAGTAATGCACCACGTTCTCTTCGATGAAAACAGGCTCTTCGTGCGAAGTCGGTTTGCAGGTCTCGACGCAGCCGCCTTGGTCGACTGCGATATCCACGACCACGCTACCGGGATTCATGTGACGGATCATTTCGCGCGTGACTAGCTTTGGCGCTTTCGCTCCGGGAACCAACACAGAGCCAACCACGAGATCCGCTTTGGAAACACTCTCGGCGATGTTGTCGTGATTCGACATCAAGGTGATGACTCGTCCGTCGATCACATCTTCCAAGTACTCTAACCGGTGCGTATCCAGATCTAAAATCGTAACGATTGCGCCCATACCGGCCGCAACGCGGGCAGCATTCGAGCCGGCGACGCCGCCGCCAATGACCACGACACGACCCGGGATTACTCCAGGAACGCCGCCTAATAAAATGCCACGGCCGGTTTTGGTTTCGGACCAGCTGCTTTGCAGGTAAAACGCGCCGACTTGTGCCGACATCCGTCCAGCAACTTCGCTCATTGGGCGAAGCAGAGGAAGCGAGCCGTCTTTTTCTTGGATTGTTTCGTAAGCAATTCCAGTGACGCCCTTTTCCATCAATTCTTCAGTAAGTTTTTTCTCAGCTGCTAAGTGGAGGTACGTATAGAGAATCTGTCCGCGGCGCATGTGGCGGAATTCGGAAGCGAGGGGTTCCTTTACCTTGATTACCATCTCGGCCGACCAGGCGTCGGAATCGGTTGCGACCATCTTGGCGCCCGCTGCTTCAAAAGCAGCATCGGGAATTCCGCTGCCGAGACCCGCGCCTTTTTGCACGAGCACTTCGTGGCCTGCGGATTTAAAGGCTCTGACTCCGCTGGGAACCATGCCTACGCGATTTTCACGATTCTTAATTTCCTTTGGAACTCCGATGATCACTTTTTTGCTCCTGGGCCTTGGGGGCCCGGTAGAAGAATTTCCAGAATATCGTTGGCGTCGATTTCCACTCGACCCTTTTCGTCCGATTGAAAAACTACTTTGCCACGCAGTTTCCCGCCCGAATAGCGGACCCAAGAATCCTCGAAAACGCCATTGTAGTAACGACCCATCTTGTCGACAACTTTACATTTTGTCTTTGATTCCAGGCCTTTATCTATTTTTTCGAGGAGTGGGAACATCGTTGGGCATGGGTATAACACGCCCAGTGCGAGGCGAAAAGCTGCGGTAGGGGCTGGCTTTGGCGCTCAGCGTTAAGGGTGGCTTACCAGTACGTATCGCTGGGAACCGAGCCCGGAAAGGGGAACGAGGGTGTGAAGACATCGGGCAATTGAATCTGAGTGGTCAGACGTTGCCCGTCTTTGAGGATCTCAAAACCAAAGGTCTTTTGCTTTTCGCCGGCGCCTTCGATGTTGGCTAAAAAGTCGTGCACTTCCATTTCAAACACGACATTTTCAATCGGCTCACCGAGCGTCTTCTCGTGCATTAGAAATGCTTTGCGAGTCGCCAGGCAAATCAGTCCCGAGGCGGGATCACTTTCCAAGACTTCAACATCTTCAACCCAGATTCCGGATTGGCAGCGAGCGAGCAGATCGGGCTCTGTCTCCGACCAATGCAAGGCCACGTTCCAAAATGCAGGAACCGGTAAGTGACGAAAGTTTTGTCGACGAGAATGGCCTGTTTCGGGGACCTGCATCTCGCCGGCCGTTCGGCGGTTGCAGGCCAAGCCGCGTGGCTTGCCGTTCTTCAAAACCACGAGTTGCGCCACTGTGTTGCCTTCGGCATCGACGGCTGATTCTGCGGTCTGTGGCATATCCGTTAGCGTAAAGCCCCAGCGAGCGGGGAAGCTTAGTTTTTGTAGCAAGGATTGATCTTTTAAAAAGAGATCCGCTTCAAAGGCGCGCACAAAGGGCAGGGCGATTTTTGCCAGTGCTTGCGAGGACCAAAATACCGGGAGCTCTCCGGTCGGAGCGGGCCAAGTGGAAACGCGCCCCGCGCTTTTTTTAACCGCTTCACTCAACCAAAGTTCATTCTTCAATCCGTCGACAAAGGCATCTGGGTCCAATCCCGAGCGTTCCCATTCATAGCTACGGGAGGGCGCACCTTCTTGCTCGATTTTCCAGCGAGCTTGTGCGCGCACTGATTTGCGGCTCCCCGAAGTCCAGCCGGTGGGTTCGCGGGTTACCCAGAAATCACAAATCTCTTCTTCAAACCAAAGTCCGCAGCTTGCGGCGGGAGCAAACGCCGCCCGTGCCACATGCAAAATCGTTACACAGTGGGGAGCGAGCAGCGGAGCGCTGCCTGGCTTTGTCGCCGCCACTTTAACCGGCGGAATAGAGGCGGAGATTGCTTCATCCTTTAGCGATTTACCGGCGATTAGTCTTAGAACGCTCTCGGTGTCCCAGAGATTGGAGCAAAAATGAAAGGACGTTTCGCCTTTGCGGCAATAGATCGATAAGCCGCGATCCTGCAAGCTACGTCCGTGGTGCACGCGATCCCAGATGTCTAGCTGGTGTGTGGTGCGGGATTCCGCGTAGAGCTCGATGTCGTTCGCTCCGAGCGCGCGCAAAGCTTGGAAAACCCGTTCAAGGTCTAGCTGCATAGGAGATTCGTCCAAAGATTCCTCCTGGATAAATCGATTTTGGTAATTCTGGTGAAGCGTTGAAAATGACGAGAAAACATCGGCTTAACGCGGCGTCTCAGACTGAGTCGCGTACTGCCATTTCTGGCTCGATTCTAACACAAGCCCTTGCTCGAGAAAAACGGCCTTACGGAGTTAGAAAACCAAGAATGCAGAGGGTGCTATAGACGAGAATTCCTATGGCAAATGCGAGAACTCCGACGGCATAGAGAATACAAACGACTCGTTGATGAGGAGGAGTTTCTGCAACCGAAACTTGGACGCCGGCACGGCGCATTTTGTTTTGATAGAGCAATGGAAAGGCGATGCAGACGCCCAGGTGAAAACTGTGCGCGCATTGCAAGAGAGCCGGGCTGGGGCGAAACGGCAGTTGGATATTGACCACTGGTACGATGGTTTTTTCAAAGCGCGGAAAGAGCTGGCGCCGCAACCAGAACGTGACGATTAAGAGCAACGCGCAAAGCGTGCCCAGTGCGAGTTCCCAGATGCGCGAAGGTTTGGATTCCCACCAAAACTCAAATTGAGAAGCAATGAGGGTTGAGTCGAAACTAAAGACCCCCAAGTTGCGCAACAAATTAATGTAAGCCAGCACGCCGACCAAACAGAAGCCATAGATTGCCAACCGTTCTAAGTAGAAGAACGCATTGCCCAGTGCACGAGCCGCAAAATACAGACGAGGGCCGAGCCTCTCGGCAAAATTGAAACTCGATACTTTGGCTATATCAACATAACGGTCTGGCCTAGCCACCATCAACACATAGTGCCTGGCTCTATCGCCCTTGAAGCTGGGCAAATCGCTGGTCCAATACAGATGCGGACGAGCCTTTTCCAGGAGGTGGCGAAAAAGCGGATCGAGACTGATCGCGATTTTTTTGCCAAGGGTCATCAGCCCGATCAGTAAAACAAGGGACAAAATCGCAATGCTGATGACCGAGTAGATCAACACAAAGCCCAAGCCGGGAGAGTGTCGAAAGAGATTATCGAGTAGGTCTTTATATGCCGTCATAGAAATCTTTCGAAAGATTGCCTCGCTCGCAACTACCCTTTACTAGTTGATGGGAAGCGGGTGGCTGCTCTCGTATAGCTTGTTAGCACCGTAGTCGACGCCCGCATCAATGAGCGCTCCCGTTCCCCAACTCGTCAAACCATAAACCGCTACAAAACAAACTAGGCCACCAGGCCCGGTTGTAAATGTAAGAATGCCGCAGACGCCCGCAGCGACGGGCGCCGCCGCATATCTGCTAACCACTTGCTTGCCGACGAATTTAGTCGCTTCGGCACCAACGGTGTAATTGCGTTTATCGGTATCCCAGTCTTGCGCCACATTATAACCGGCAATTCCCAAGTCCAAACCCATGCCGACGATTTTGCCGCCTTTTTTTAATTTGCCGGCTAGCTCCTTATTGTCCTCGACGACCTTGGTGAACGCCATGTAACCCGATGACTGCGTCTGTGCGACGACAACATTGCCTCCCATCTGAAACGCACGCGCTTGATCAGGAATCAGTCGAAGCGTGTTGTTCGACAGACGCGCGTAGCGCACTTGTTGAGAGACCGATCGCACTAGTTCGCCTTCAAAAGAACTAAAGCTATGCGGGGATACTTGTAAGAAGTTTCCGAATGCGCCACCGGCGGCTTTATCGTACCCAGCGGCTGCGGCTTTAGCCCAACGGATCATGTGCTTGGGGATTTTTGTAAAGCCCGATGCCGTGGGTTGGAACGCAGGGCCTAGCGAACCTGCCAGGCTACCAGGGCTCATACCCATGGTCCCCAGCGTTGGGCACTGCATGTCGTTTTGCATCTCGTAATTGATCAACGAGAGAGCTTCGAAATTATTCCAGAGGAGCTCTTGCTCGTCGGGGGAGATACTGCGTACTTGCTGACTAGCTGTTTCCAAATCCGAAGCCAGCATATCGGGAGAGGTGGGCAGAACATCTGTTTCTAAAAAGAGTAGCTGCCCGGGATAAATCCTGTCGCCGGATTCGCCCAGGTGGCGATTGGCGTAAAGAATCGCCTGGACCTTCTGGGCTGCTTCGCCGTTACTCCGACATCCCAAAACATCGCGAGCAATTTTCCACAGGTTATCTCCCGATTTCACCACATAGAGCGCATAACTAGGTTGCATTACTTTTCCTCCGGCGCGCTGGAGCGCAAAATAAAACTCCGGTGCCACTGATCCTACAAAGCAATCTGCATGCCGTGCGATTTACGCTCGAATATTAGGAAGATAGCCGCCTTTTTTGATTCAGTTTTGAAACGAGCCAATCAGGCTTGATACAGAGCGCTACACAGCAGGGCGGCGCATCAAGATCTAGCACTCTAAACCCGCTATACTTAGAGGAGTCCTCTCTCCTTTTAACTACCGTCCCGATAATCCCCT
The DNA here is from genome assembly GCA_022842225.1 of bacterium. GTDB lineage: Bacteria > Bdellovibrionota > FAC87 > UBA2466 > UBA2466 > JALHPX01. The sequence goes on along the minus strand of JALHPX010000083.1, from coordinate 1,626 downwards.
AAGGATCGTTCATGAGATTTCTTTCGCTATTGCTATGTCTATTTCTGTGTAACGCTTGCGCCTTTCTGCCGGGTCCAAAGAATGAGCAAGGCGCTGATTTGGCAGAGTCGAGCGATACCGATTCGGAGTGGGCTAAGCGCCAGGAGAGTGCCGCCATTCGCGCCATGAGTGAATTGCGCTCGAGAAAAAAATCCGGTCGCCACCTGCCCAAAGTGAGCGACGAAGTGCCGTGGGACGAAGAGATTCGCTCGAAGCATATTGAAAAAACAGTAAAGAATGAGCAAGACACGGTGGACCGGATGCCGACCGCGATTTTGCGCATGCCACGAAAAGATGCCGAGCAGATAGAAAACGATGAGCCGACTCCTGAATTTGTCACCAAGCCCGCGTTAGGGGATTCCGAGCACGCTGCGATGGTGTTCTATCGTCAGGGCTTAAACCACGTCGATAACCGTCGCTGGGATGCCGCGCTCACCGCCTTTACAAAATTTCTGCAAGAGGCACCCGATCATATTTACTCTGATCGAGCGGCCTATTGGATCTCCCATTGTCACTACCTGGCGGGCGATCATGGTCTGGCCATCTATACTTCGAACCAATTTGAATCTCGGTTTCCACACAGCCAGCGCTTGCCCGAGATGATCTACTATCGAGCCCTATCGCATCTGGAGCTGGGTCAGTACGAGGAAGCCGTTCCTGAATTTCGATCCTTGCTGGAGAAGTTCCCGGCTAACTCACTTGCAAATGATGCCTCTAAGAAACTGGCAGAAATCCAAGTGCAAAAAGAAGTGGTGTCACCATGAAAAAGATCTTTCTAAGCCTCTTCGTTTTTTTGGTGAGTTCTCAGGCCGGCGCAGAAGAACTCACCGTGTTTAAGCGCAAGTACAAATACTATTTGGATCCATTGCGTGCAGAAGAGATCCTGAGTGGCATCTCGCTCAATCCTCGTTACTCAAAAGAGGCTTGGCTCGAAAAAATCGGCAAAAAGCGCAATGAGCAGTACAAAGTAACCCGCGGCGATTCTCTGTGGGCGATCTCGTCTAAGAGTTTGGGCGACCCTTGGTTGTGGAGAAAACTCTGGCAAGAGAATCCGGAAGTCAGCAACCCCCACGAACTCTCCATTGGCCAGATGTTGTCTTACTTCCGTCCAGAGCTGGAGCCGGAGCCATTGTATATTCCCGTCATCACTCTAAAGCCTGCCGGCACCGGTGCCGCCACGGATCTGGATTCCGACTCTATCGCGGGCCGCGATGTGCGCAACTTGATCCATCTTGATTTTTTTGTCGCCGATGAATCGCAGATTTTGGGTGAGGTGACCGGCGCATTCACGCGAGCCGAAGGGTTGAACCTGACCGATGAGATGTACCTGCGGATGGACGAGATGGAGACCATCAAAGTGGGAGATAAGTTTACGGTCATTCGTTACGATCGCGAAGTCAGGGATACGACTTTGCCGTCTAAGCCTTACTTGGGCCGGTTGGTGCGTGTGGTGGCGGATGTCGTCGTGCTCGGAGTTGGAGAAAAACTGGTAAAGGTCGAGGCGGAGCGCGAGTTCAACGAAGTGCGCCGTGGCGACAAGGTAGTCAGCTTTATGAAACCTATCGAAATGAATGCCTTCTTTAATCC
>JALHPX010000082.1 GCA_022842225.1 bacterium | reverse complement strand
CATGAGCGAAGCAGGTGCGGATGTTTCCGACGATAACGTTGGAAATCGCGCGCACCCAGGCGATCGTCCGGAGCGTGAGTTCCGCGGCGGTGGAGATCGCGGCGGACGCTTTGATCGCGGTGGTGACCGAGGCGGCGACCGCGGTGGAGATCGCGGCGAAGGCGGAGGTAACCGAGATCGCGGACCTCGTGATTCCGAGGGCGGTCGTGGGGGCGGAAGAGGCTCGCGCGGCGGCGGCAGACGATTTGGCAGTAGCAGCGGTGGCGGCGATCGCGGTGGGAACCGTGGCGGTGGTGATCGCGGCGGATACGGACGCGGAGGCGGTGGAGACCGCGGCGGACGTGGCCCGGGTGGCGGTGGTCGCGACCGAGGCGGAGATCGTCCGCAACGAGACGATCGTGGTGGCCAGGATCGCTATGAATCACGGGATCGGTACGATCGTGGCGGCGAAAACCGCGGCAACGAACGTCCGGATCGCGGTGGAGACCGTCCTGAGCGCGGCAACGATCGTGGTAATGACCGTGGCGGCGATCGCCCGGAACGCGGCAATCGCTTTGATCGCCCAGAACGGTCGGAGCGCCCAGAGCGTTCGGAACGCGTTGAGCGTCCAGAACGTTCGGAGCGCCCAGAGCGCGGACATGTCATGGACAGAGAGTTTCAAGAAGCGCGTCCGGCGCGTCAGGAGCGTCCTAGCCGGGATCCTGAGCCAGAACGCGGTGGCCGTGATTTAGATCGCTTAGAGCCGTGGGAAGAACGTCCCTATCTCTATGACGACGAGGATTAAGGCTTGGGCCCCCGCCCGTCAGAGTATTCCAAAGTAGTTTTGGACAATGGGTTGACGATCGTTTTAGAGAGTCACCCATTTGTCCGTTCTGTTTGCATCGGTGTCTGGGTTAAGGTCGGTAGCACCTGGGAACCCCCACCGCTCAACGGCATCAGTCATTTCATTGAGCATATGGTCTTTAAGGGTACCGAGAAGCGGACTCCCTTGCAGATTGCTACCAGTCTCGAATCCGTAGGGGGTGATCTAAACGCCTTCACCGACCGGGAGTTCACCTGCTATCACGCGACCGTTCTTCCACAAGACTTAGAGCGCGCAGTCGACGTCTTAAGCGACTTGGTACTGCATCCCACTTTCCCGACTAAAGAACTTGAGCGTGAGAGAAAAGTTCTGCTCCAAGAACTGTCAATGTGTGAAGACGCCCCCGAGGATTACATAGCCGATCAGTACTTCAGCACTGTTTTCAAGAAAGAGCCGCTAGGCCAGACAGTGATTGGCACCAAGAAGAACATCCAGAAATTTTCGCGTTCGCAGATCTACAAATATTTCCAAGAGCATTACCGCCCGGACAACATGGTTGTGAGTGTTGCTGGGAATGTCGATGCCGCGCAGCTCAAAGAGCTTTGTGAAAAGTACTTCGTTTTTCCCAACTCGCAGCGCACCTTGCCGATTAAGCGGGCGCCTTCGGTGTATCGTGCTCGCAAGCGGATGATCGAAACACCGCACAATGAGCAAACTCACTTAATGCTCGGATACCCCGGAGTCGGGTTTCGTGATGGGAAACGTTTTGATGCGTTGCTAGCGAGCTTCTTCTTGGGCGGCGGAATGAGTAGCCGCTTGTTTCAGGAAGTGCGCGAGATTGCCGCCTTGGCCTATACGGTCGATTGCGAGTGCGTTCCATTCTCGGATACGGGCGTCATTTTGATTTACGTGGCCATGAGCCAGCGGTCGTTGAAGCCTTGCTTGGAAATCTTGAGCCGCGAGCTGACCCGATTGGTAGAGACGCCGTTGCGCCCAGAGGATCTGTCGACGGTAAAAGGTCAGTTGACCGGCACAATTCTTTTGTCGTCTGATCAGATGGAAGTGCGCCAGGAATCGTTGGGTCGCAACGAACTCGTGTTTGGCCGCTATATTCCAGTGGAAGAAGTCATTAAAGAAGTGCAGGCCGTCACTGCGGAGCGAGTCCAGGCTTTTGCACAGCAGGCCTTTACGTCTGCCGGCGAGTCGGCTGTTATCTTATCCAAAAAAGCGATTAAAGCTTCGTCCATCAATGTGCTTTAATCTCGTTAAATAGCTACCGAGGAAAATTTCGATGAGTCAGATCTTAGTAAAACGCCTTCACCCTAGCGCGATTCTGCCCCAGTACATGTCCTCTGGTGCCGCTGGCTGCGATGTCACTGCGTGCTTAGAGGCCCCAGTGGAATTAGCTCCCTTAGGACGCGCCGCTATACCCACCGGACTGGCTCTTGAAATCCCCGAGGGATATGAAGTGCAGGTGCGTCCACGCAGTGGTCTAGCCATCAAAAAGGGGCTGACGATTGTAAATTCGCCGGGCACGATCGACAGCGACTACCGCGGCGAATTGAAAGTGCTTTTAGTAAATCTATCGACGGAAACGGTTCGCGTGGAGAACGGCGAACGCATTGCTCAGTTGATTATGCAAAAAGTAGAGCAGGCCGAGTGGGCGTGGACTGAGGAACTTACTTCGACCGAGCGAGGTGCGGGTGGCTTTGGTAGCACAGGAATTATTTCTCCTGTTTTGTTTCCGACCGTACCGTAGACGCTGCGGATGTCGGTACTCTGCTTCGGTCCGAATACGGCGACAACGGTCGCTCCCTGAAAAAGTATAAATCGCGAATGCCGCTCTGAGGAAAATCAGCGCGGTATTTTTCTATAATGGCTTGCTTTAAGAACGTGAGCTGCTGCATCCAAAGCGGATCGTCCACGTTTACATAGAGGGTCTGGGAGCGCACGCGCACTGCACGCGAGTAGCGAGCGGCGGTTTCGCCTACGATCTTGGTCCAGGCCGCGATTGCGAGATTCTCCTGCAGTTTTTTGCGCGTCTCCGGATCTTTTGCAAAAAACGCACTAATCCCTTGAGCCAAACTAGGCGGCAGTTTGGCCCCCTGCAATTTGCGCCGGGAGGTGTACTGGTCACGGTCCTTGCGGCGCGCCTGTTGAAGTTCCCAAAGATCCTTCAGGCTGGGGTCTAAATTCTTGGGTTTTTTTCGATCATCCGCCATGCCTCTAAATTAGCCTTGGGCTTTGTCCTTGTCACACATGCTGGTTTCTTAGCGTCCTATCATTGTAAGGAAAATGGAGTGATTGAGAAAAACGGTGCTTCCCCTCCCGTACCTGTTGCCCACTCCCTTTTTCCCCCCTGGACGTGAAACCCCAGGGGTCTTTTTCTTCCCGCGGAGATACCCCCTCCGATGTCCGGGTGACGACTTTAGGTCAAGGTCGTCACCCGGTTTGTTTTTTGCTAAAACTCTTGTGCAAGGTTGGATGGGTAGTTGCGGCGCGTTACTTTTGGCGCGCCTACACCGTAGGGGAGAATCAGAATGGACAGAAACTTAGCCTTAGAATTTGTGCGCGTCACAGAAGCTGCCGCACTTGCAGTGGGTCCTTGGATTGGCAGAGGGAATGAAACCGAAGCCGATCGCGCGGCAGTCGAGTCGATGCGTAAAGCGTTCGACTCCATTCGCTTTGAAGGAACGGTGGTCATTGGTGAGGGCGAACGCGACGACGCACCGATGTTGTTTATCGGTGAAGAAGTGGGATCCGGCGACGGACCGCAAATCGATATCGCCTGCGATCCATTAGAAGGCACTTCCATCACGGCTCTGGGCCGCAGCGAAGCGATTTCGGTAATCGCTGCCGCACAAAAAGGAAATTTTCTCCACGCTCCCGACACGTACATGAATAAAATTGCCGTTGGGCCCCGCGCCAAGGGAGCTATCGACATCACCAAATCCGCCACCTGGAATTTGCAGGAAATTGCCAAGGCCAGCGGCAAGCGAGTGAATGATTTGATGATCATCATCTTGGATCGCCCTCGGCACGCAGAGTTGATCGCTGAGGTCCGCGAGACGGGTGCTCGTATACGTTTAATTGGTGATGGCGACGTATCAGCTGCCGTAGCGGCGGCCACCGATAGCACCGGTATCGATGCACTGATTGGAAGCGGCGGAGCGCCTGAGGGTGTGATTGCAGCCGCTGCGATGCAGTGCTTGGGAGGCGATATGCAGGGGATCCTTATCTTTCGCAATGACGACGAGAAAGCGCGCGCGACGAAAATGGGCATCACCGATTTTAATAAGGTGTACCGCTTAGACGACTTAGCGCGTGGCAATGTTATGTTTGTTGCAACGGGCGTTACTAATGGCAGCTATCTCGATGGAATTCGGTATGAAGCCGGAGGCGCTCGAACCCATTCTGTGGTAATGCGTTCTGAAACGGGAACGGTTCGAGACATTCGTACGGCTCACCGGTTCAATCGAAAACCTCGTTACGGTTGGTGATGTATGGCCAAAGCGGTAAAAGAAAAAGAAATGAAAGTCAGCCTGGAAGCTTTGAAGAAGGTAATTCAGGCCTACGAAGCGTATCCGGATTTTCTACCAGAAGTGGTGGGCGCTAAGGTGATCTCGCGTGAGGGTTCGGGCAAGGCGCATGTGCAGTTCGATATCAACGTGATTAAGCGCTTCCAGTACACGTTAGAATTCTGGAACAACTCGCCCAACGAATTTTGTTGGAAGTTAATCGAGAGCGACGTGTTTAAGACCAACGAAGGTAAGTGGACCTTGTCGTCGACAGGTCCCAATTCTACTTTGGCTAAATACGAGCTGGAAGTCGGCTTTGGTTTCTTTGTTCCTGGTTTTGTCACCAAAGGGCTTACCGAATCCAATCTGCCAACCCTCTTGGATCGATTCGAAGCCCAAGCAAAAAAGGTATCTCAATGAAGAACCCTCCTGACGACGAAAACGAACACGAACACGCAGAGGAAGAGAAGGGCCCGGAGCGCCCGTGGTGGACCGACGCGATGAAAGATATGGCCAGCGCCGGCTTAGCCACGCTCTTTATGACCGAGGATTCCATTCGCTCCTATCTTCGGGAAAAGAAACTCCCTAAGGAATTGGTCACCGATTTGATGGAAGGAATTGGTCGCAAAAAGAGTGACCTCTACACGCTCGTGGCGCAGGAAGTAACCAAGGTGTTTTCCAAGATCGATGTCTCCAAGGAAATGACTCGGTTTTTAGAAGAGCATAAAATTTCCTTCGAGGGGAAAATCTCCTTCGAACCCAAGAACAAGAAAAATCAGTCGGAAAGTGAAGGTTAAAAGATGGGCAAAGAAATCGTACAAACAGATAAAGCGCCAAAAGCGGTAGGGCCTTATTCCCAGGCGGTGCGCGTTGGACAATTATTATTTTGCTCGGGCCAAATCCCCTTAGATCCAACATCGGGTCAAATGGTGGGCGAAAGCGTGGAACAGCAGACCACGCAAGTGATGAACAACATCCGCGGTCTTTTAGAAAGCACCGGACTTGGTTTACACTCTATTGTGAAGTCGACGATTTTTATTAAGAACATGGGAGATTTCGCCAAGGTGAACGAAGTCTATTCGTCGTTTTTAAAGCAGCCATACCCCGCGCGTTCGACTGTCGAAGTTTCGGAATTACCCAAAGGGGCATTAATCGAGATCGAATGCATCGCTTCGTTTTCCTAATCGCTTGGACTTTTTTAAGTACCATGCCGAATTGGGGGTGGGCTGCTAAAGCAGCTCCACCCGCAAAAGCCATCCCCGGACCAAGTGGGGCGGATGTTTCCCCATCCATTGTGGTCAATGGCATCGCTGCGGAAATCGCGGGTCGACCCCTTACCTTGGAAGAAGTCTTCATTCACCGCGCGCTCGACAAAGTAAAAAGCGGTCAGTCAGATCTCCTTGCCGTGGAAAAGGGCGAGGCCCTGCACGCGGCCGTCCAGAAGATGCTGCTCGAGGAAATGGTCTTTGGCGAAATGAAGAGTTTAAATTTTGACGGCGGGCCCAAGGCAGAGGCAACCAAGATCCTAGCCGACCGCCGCAAGACGCAGTCGTTTCGTGTCGAGTGGGATAAGTTCCTCGCCCATTTTGCGCTCGGTGAAGAGAAAGCCATTTCGCTGCTCTGGCGTTCGATTCAAGTTGATAAGTTCATCGAGAAAAAAGTCGAAACGCTGACCCCTTTGCTGACCTCGGACGTCGTCGACCGGCACCTCATCGCGAATAATCCCGGTTGGGAAGGGATGCCCGAGGACAGACGGCGCGAACTCCGCCAGCGCGCCGAGCGATTATTGAAAAAAGAACGCATGGGGCAGCAGCTGCAAGAATGGGTGCTGCGGCTCAAGCGCAAGTATTCCGTGGTTCAATACATCTAGGTAATTCCATCTAACCCGTTGAATTTCTAGGCTTAACGCTTTGCCCTGGTTTTAATACGTGCGTCTGACCTGGCGTTTGGAGTATTCTAGGCGAAGATGAGCTCGCGAGATACCGATCACGACTCCGAACCGCAGTCTGAAGTAACTGACACGCTCAGTTCTCAGAAGCCCAAGCGGGTGAGTTTTGCTGCCCGCACAGTGAATGATCCCACTTGGGATCCCGTCCATTCTACGGTCATTCAAAAGTTAGATTGTCGCCACGTTGATTTGGTGCGCAAGATCGCGCTGCTGTCGTTTCCCGATGCCTGGGAAAGCAAAGACTTCGCTTATTTTCTTTCTCACCCCTCGGGCCATTCATACGGCCTGTTTCAAAAAAATTTTGATTCCCGCAAGCCGGAGCTCCAAGCTTACTTTATTGGGTTTCTGGTAAAGGGCGACTTGGATATTATTTCGATCGCCACGCGAACGGATCAAAGACGGAAAGGCTATGCCGAATCGGTGATGCGCTACGTGCGCTCACTGCCCAATGTCCGCCGCGTTTTTCTCGAAGTGGATATGGAAAACACGGCGGCGATTAAGCTCTATACCAAGATTGGTTTTGAAATAGTTGGCCAACGCAAGAAGTACTACGAGAACAAGCGTGACGCCTATGTCATGCGCTGGCAGCACGCCAAGTACACGCCTAGCAAACTCAATTAAAATCTTTTGGAAAACCTTCTAATGACTATGCTCTATGCGAATCCAAGCACGGATTTGCGGGTCAGTACTCTTGTTGCGGCGGAAGGAGGGCAGCTCGGGCGTGGAGCAGTAGGTGCAAATCGCGCTCGTCCTGTCGATTTGAGATTCGTCGATCTCAGCCAGTTGCCGATCGCAGACAAAATCAAAATGGCGGAAGAATGTTTTGCCATCGCGCTTCTCTAGAAATGAATCGATGTCAGGGTGTACCGCAGTAAACTCGTCGATAAAATCCTGCCGCACTTCAAAATGGCAGTTGCCCAAAGCCGGTCCAATAATCACGCGTGTTTCTTCTAATGGGGCTGGCCACACTTTTAGAACATTGGGCACAATCCCCTTCATGGTGCCACGCCAGCCGCTGTGAATCGCCGCCACCATAGCGGGTCGGGTGCCCGATTGGTGAGAGGCTAAAAGTACAGGAATGCAATCCGCGGTGTAGACGTAAATCTCAGCGCCAACGCGATCGGTGACTACGGCATCTGCTGCCATGGGCTCGCCCGATGCCATTTGTGTATTAGCGCGAATCCAATCCACTCCGTGGACCTGCTTCACCCACGGCGGGGTCTTCCCTTTTTTTTCTATCTCAAAACCGAAAGCGACATGGTGACTGCCCAAAGCCAGATGGCCACTCATAATCCTATGGTCCTTAAGAAGTTTGAGAAGAGTCCGGGGCGGGGAGCTTGGAACGCCATTTCTACCCCTGTCATCGGGTGCTTAAATTCTAGCGCGGCTGCATGGAGATAGGGAAATACGGTGTTGCGAACGCAATCCTGCGCAGCAGGTTCCATCAAAGGGAGTTTGCGGAAAAAATCCGAGCGTTTGTAGGTCGGATCCCCGACGATTGGGTGGCCCAGATCTGCTAAGTGCACTCGGAGCTGATGCGTGCGGCCCGTCTTCGGAAAAAGCCAGATATGGCTGAAATGTTCGGTGGAAGCCTGCGTCTTCCAAGCAGTCAGTGCCGGTTTGCCGCCGCGTGCAGAGGAGGTCATCTTCTTTGGGTCCTGGCGCGAGCGCCCAATCATCGAGCTGATGGTGCCGGAATCTTCGGTACGTCCCCACACGATGGCTTCGTAACGCTTGCGGACCTCGCGGTCATGAAACTGCTTCCCCAATCGCTCGTGGGTCTGCTGCGACTTTGCAATCAAGATGACGCCGCTCGTGCCACGGTCGAGGCGATGCACAATGCCCGGGCGGGTAGCAGATAGCTCCGAAAAATTGGGCGTGTTTTGCAGATAATGCAGCAGGTGGTGGACCAGTGTTGAGCCTAAGGTCCCAGGAGCAGGGTGCACGACCATGCCTTGGGGCTTATTGATCACCAGCAGGTACTCGTCCTCAAAAAGCACATCCAAGTCGCCAGCGACGGGTTTGAGGCCTGGAATCGTCGTGTCTTCGGTAATCTCGGCGAAAACTTCATCTCCGGCTTGCACACGCATCGAGGCGCGCACGGCTTGCTCCCCGTTGACCCGGACTCGGTGGTTGGAAATCTGGGCCTGGATAAACGCTCGGCTGCGTCCCAGCTGGGTCGCTAAAAAGGCGTCGACGCGCAAGGGCTGCTCGGAATCTACGAGGTAAGAACAGCCGTTTTCATGAAGGGTATGCATAAGTGTAAGGCGAGCTTTGCCACGAAGGCCAAGCTAAAGCAACCCTACTGTTAATTATGCGTTTTTACTAAGTTATGTGGCGGTGTTGCGGGCACGCTGGTGAGGTAAGACTCCACGGTGACCTTGGGGTCAAGATGGTAGAGCTTCGCTAGGTTTTTTATAAAACCCTGCAGGTACACCCGGGCTGGCAAATCATCGGGATTGGTGCCCTCGATGGCTTTGAGAAAGCGCGACGGGATTTTGGTAATGCGGCAGACATCTTCGGTTGTGAGCCCCAGTTTTTCGCGCACATGCTTTAGTGCTGGGCCATTCATTCCGCCCACGCCGGTGACGTCGGATTCGGTGGTGACCAAATCGGAGTCCGCAGCGGTTGCGGCGCCTGCGACCGTGCTTTTAGCGACAGCAGCGACGTGTGGGATAGCGGCTGGGGCGCTATCCGAAGCAGGGGACGACGGAGCGGGTTGCTCGGTGTCTGGGCCTTTACCGCCCGAAAGATTCTGGAAAAAACTCGGCATATCGGTTGGTGTATTCGATTTTGGTGAAAATGGCGTGTCCAAATTTTGGGCTTCCCTATCGAGCCAGCGATCGTACTCCCGCTTTTTGTCGATATTAGAGAGGGTTAAATAGGCTTTTTCGAGCTTTGCTAATGTGGCGCCGTTTTCTTCAGGAGTAAACAACGAGTAGGTAGCCGGAGAATCTTTTGAATAGGCGTTCTTGGACTGGTGGTAGGCGGCTGCCACTTCGGAGAGCGTGGCTCCTCGTCCAATTCCCAAAAGCCGATAGTAGTCTTCTTCCCACTCTGGGTGCGGATTCATCCTGTCCTCGCTTGCTGACCTTTTAATAGGTTTCTGAGGATCTCCTCCAAATGAGTCACCGCAGTGCTATTGGGAGCGTCCATCAGAAACGGCCGACGCTTTCGCACCGACTGCCAAACTGAATTATCGTAGGGAGATCGGAAGAGCAC
>JALHPX010000081.1 GCA_022842225.1 bacterium | reverse complement strand
TTCGGCAAGTTTCGAGTCGAGTCGTCAAACTTCACCCAGTGGTGAGCGGCAAAGGTAATAAAGGCGTGTTTGTAATTTTGAAACTGTTGCTCATAAAAGGCTCTTGCTCCGCTCAAAGTGAGCGCACTTAAAAGCTGTCCGAGCGTTTCTAGGTGCGCGGGCAGGTACGACACTTTTGGATAACGGTCTAAGAGTTCCCCTACAATTTCTTGGGTGTCATAAGACGCCGGCGTGGTGAATTGATCGTCTAAGACTCGAAGCAGCTCCGCGCGGCCTTTTTCTGCACGTAGACTAATGGGGATCCCCAGGCCGCCATCCGACGGACTTGGGTTATACACCCCATTGCGCAGGCCAGCGGCAATGAGTTCCCAAACTTCTTTTTTTTGCTCCGTGAGCCAGGCAATGGCCTCTAAGAGTTTAACAATGCGGTCGGCGTGCTTGGGGTTTTCCAGAGCGCGGTTGATAGCCGCTCGTCCGACGGGCGCCGTGGAATAGGCTTGATCGGAGACTAACCAACCACATGAAACATCACTTTGTTCATTTCCGGCTTGCGCAATCGAGGCCGCGAGGCACACGAACGCCACCGATAGCCGAAACCCAAAACCCTTCATTTGCACCCAAAAAAATCCTGTTGAAGATCTGAAATAGCATCCAGCTGATGCAGGTTCAAGGCGCTATTTCTTTAGGGCATCAAGCTCACGGTACCAGAGTTGTTTTTTTTGTTAAGGCCAGAAGCTGGCTTCAAAGCCATTGCGCACGAGTGACCAGATTTCGTGCTCCGAAAGCTGCAGTGCTTTCTGGGTCTGCACGAAATTTTCTTCCAGGTACCCGCCAAAATACGCAGGGTCATCGGAATTGATTGTGATGCAGAGATTTCGGTCCATTAGTTTCTTAAGATTGTGATTGGCCAATTTAGGGAAGACACAGAGCTTTACATTCGACAGCGGGCACACCGTTAGCGGGATTCTTTTTTCCGCCAGATGGGCAACCAGTTCCGGATCCTCGATACAGCGCACTCCATGATCAATCCGCGCGACATCTAACAGCTGCAAGGCCTCCCATATATACGACGGCGGGCCCTCTTCTCCAGCGTGCGCTACCCGCAGGTACCCTTCGCGAGCTGCCTGCTGGAAAACACGTTGAAATTTCAGTGGTGGGTGCCCTTTTTCCGACGAGTCCAGGCCCACGCCTGCAATCTTGTGCCGAAAAGGCTTGGCCTGTTCCAGAGTTTCCATTGCCGCTTGCTCGGGTAAATGACGCAAGAAACATAAAATCAAATTACTAGAAATTCCCAAGGTGCTTTCGGCATCCGACAGGGCCGCATGAATGCCGTCGACCACGGTGCCAAATTCAATGCCGCGATCCGTATGCGTCTGCGGATCAAAAAAAACTTCCACGTGCTTCACATTCTGAGCCGCCACCCGGTCGAGATAGGCCAGTGTCAAATCGTGAAAATCCTGCTCAGTCACCAGCGCTTGGGCACCCTGGTAGTAGATATCCAAAAAACTCTGCAAGTCGCTGAATTGGTAAGCTTGGCGAAGCGACTCGATATCTTTATAAGGAAGGCGGATTCCGTTTCGTTCTGCCAGCTCAAAAGCCAATTCGGGTTCAAGCGAACCTTCCAGATGTAAGTGGAGTTCGGCCTTTGGCAGCGAGCGAAACCAATTAAGATCCATAGAGGATGATATTAGCCGTGAATTCCCATTTTGCGCCAGTTCTCAAAAACGATTTCGGTCTGCAGTATTATTTTTTGGGTAAAGACGATCCCAGCTTACCCGCTGTTTTTATTCTCCACGGTTATGGCGCCGATGCGAAGGATTTGATTCCGCTCATCACCTATCGCGATTTTCACAGACACAGTTTTGGCGACGGTAAATCGGCGCGCTACTTCTTTTTGCAGGGGCCCGGAGTAGTGCCAATTTCGCCGTATCAGCAGGGCTATGCCTGGTGGGATTTGGACATGGAGGAACTTTTTAGGTGGGCACAAACGCGAGACTATTCGGCCATTGCCCACTGGCGCCCCGCAGGCCTCGATGCCATCGCGGACAAAGTACGAGCGCTGGTCGAGAAAGAATCAGCCCAGGCCTCAAAGGTAATCCTCGGGGGCTTTAGTCAGGGTGCCATTACGTCGCTTGAAGTGGCGTTGCGGGGTTTGAAACTCGATGCGCTCATCTTGCTTTCGTCGACATGGCTAAGTGAAAAAGTCTGGCTGGCGGGTATGGAAAAATTCCCGCTGCCGCCGGTATTCCAAAGCCACGGCCGGATGGATCCGATTTTGCCGTTTGGGGCAGCGGAGCAGCTGCATCGGACGTTGATCGAGAAGAAAGTTCCGACCGAGTTTCATCCATTTCAAGGTGGCCATGAAATCCCATTGCCGGTGTTGGAAAACCTGCACACGTTTTTAACTCGGGCCATGGCATGAGTGAATGCCCGCTGTGCGATACACTCGCGCCGCTGTTCGTCGTGCTCTCGACGAAGGCAAGGTATTACCTGTGTCCGCAGTGCGATTTGATGCACGTGGGGCGCGAGTCGTTGCCCACGATCGACCAAGAAATCCAGCGTTACCAAGAGCACAACAATCAGGAGGGCGATCCGGCTTATCTCGAGTTTTTAAATCGGGTTTGGCATCCAGTGCGAGAGCGGGTGAAGCCGGGCGCCACGGGTTTGGATTTTGGTTCGGGAACGGTACCGGTGCTGACCAATCAAATGCGGCGCGAAGGGTATCAGGTCACTGCCTATGATTCCTATTTTGCCCCCGACGCCCAAGCTCTGTGTAGCCACTATGATTTTATCGTCGCTTCTGAAGTAGCGGAACACTTTCATCACCCGCGTCGGGAATGGGAGCGATTGCATACATTGCTCTACCCGGGAGGTTGGCTGGGGGTCCAAACCGCTCAATTGGATAGCTGGGACGGATTTAGGAACTGGCATTACCACCGCGACAACACGCACGTGGTTTTCTACAGCTCGAAGACCATGCGGTGGATTGCTGAAACTTGGAACTTTGACTGCGTCCCCATCTCCCGCAACGTGGTTTTATTTCAAAAGAAAGTTAATTAACGCCCCGCCCAAACACTGCTGGCAGATGACTCGCACCTCAACTAGAATGAGAGGTCTATGAGCCAACCACTTTACCCGTCTGACGAGCTATTAACGAAGATTGCCGATAAATGGGGAACCCCCGTTTATGTGTACTACGCTCCGCAAATCCAGCGGCAGTGCCGAGCGCTAAAGAAAGCCTTTGCGCATTACCCGACTGAGATTTTCTACGCGGTGAAAGCGAATTCTAATTTAAGCATCTTGGGGCTACTAAAAGAGCAGGGGTATGGCGCAGATGTCGTCTCCATTGGCGAACTGGAGCGAGCATTGGCGGCAGGTATTACCGCCGAGAATATCGTCTATTCCGGAGTCGGAAAACGGTTCGAGGAAATCCGTCGCGCGATTGAAGTAGGCATTCGCTCGTTTCACGTCGAATCGCTGCAAGAATTAAAACAAATTGGCGCGCTCACGGATCAGTTGAGCCAAACCGCGCGCATTAGCTTTCGCATCAATCCCGATATCGACGCGCAGACGTTGCCGTATATCGCAACAGGCATGCATGGCACTAAGTTTGGAATCCCCGAGGGCGACCTTGAAATGGCCCTGGGCATTTACCAGGAGTATTCCAAGCTGCAATTGGTCGGGCTGTCTTGCCACTTAGGCAGTCAGATCACCGAGTCGCGCGTATTTCGCGCTGCCGGGGAGCGGCTAGCCCGCATTTGCGAGAGCTTGCGAAAAAAATCCATTGAATTGGAGTTTTTGGATTTGGGCGGGGGTCTTGCGGTTCAATATGACGACGAGAACGTGCTCGATGTAGAAGAGTATGCCAAGGCGCTCACAGAGCCGTTGACGGGCACGGGCGTGAAGCTGTTCTTAGAGCCTGGTCGCTGGTTGGTCGCGGAATCTGGGCACCTGGTGACGCGCGTTTTGTACACCAAGCAAACTCCAAAAAAAGAGTTCATTATCGTCGATGCTTCGATGACAGAATTGATTCGTCCAGCTCTTTATGGCGCCAAACACCCGGTGCACGTCTTAGGTAAAGCCACTCCAACTTTTGATCTCTCCGATTCCAAAGCGCTGTTTGCGAGCCTGGCTCAAACACGCGAAGGTGCCGTCGATATCGTCGGACCCGTCTGCGAAAGCGGTGATTTCTTGATCCAAGATCATTGGATGACTTCGCCACATCCCGGCGATCTGATTTCGTTCCGCGTCTCGGGTGCTTATGGCATGTCGATGGCGTCGCACTACAATTCACGACCCTTGCCGGCAGAAGTCTTAGCGGATAAAGATTCTGCCCTCGTCATTCGTCGACGACAAAGCTTAGAGAGCCTCTGGTCGGATGAAGTTTCCGTCGGAGAATCCCTCTAGGTTTTTATTTCTTCTTAAGGAGTCCATATGAAACAGTCATTTGTATTTAGTTTAGTTTCGCTTTTGGGATTTGGCTTGCTCGGTTGCTCAAGCACTCCCGAGGCAGTGCCCGTCTCTAGCAGCCCAACGCCTGTGCAGTCCACACCCGACGCAGCGCCAAAGAAGATCGATTTCTATTCCAAGGGCAAATTGGTGAAGAGCCTTAGCTTGGACGAAATGAAAAAACTTTCGCCGGCTGCAGAAGTAACCGTGACCGAGCCCCACATGAAAGAAGCCAAGACCTACGAAGCAGTCGCCATGGCGCCTGTGTTGGATTCGGTCTACGGCAAGAAGTGGCGTCAGGCGAAAGACATCGAGTTCACCTGCTTAGATGGTTACAAGCCGATTTACTCGACGTCATTCTACAAAAAGTACAATCCGCATTTAGCATTCGCCGAAAAAGGCAAGGACACGTTTGAAATCGTGAAGCCTCAAGAGGGCAACAAGGTCGCTGCTCTCGCGCCGTTTTATGTAGTTTGGGATTACACCAAGCACCCAGCCGCCGAGAAAATGGGCTTGAGCGCTTGGACGTATCAGCTAAACGCTATCGACATTAAGTAGTATTTCGAGCTGCTCTTTACTGGCGCTCTTTGGAGTACATAGTGAAGACCAAATGGGTTGGGGGCTTTTTTCTTTTGTGCGTGCTCGCTATTGGCGAGCCGCCAAAGCCCAATGGCGAGTCGCCAAAGCGCAGTAGAGAGGGGTTAGTACACCCCGTCTTGGAACTTCCCGTTAAGGGGCCGATCAAATTACCGTCACTCGATCAAATCTTTTCCAACGAGCCGCTCTCGCCTTTTGACGGGTTGCTTTCGCCGTTTACGCAAAATACGGGGGCTTTTTCTTCAGCTACTCAGGACTTCGAAGACGGCTGCCGCGATTTAGCAATCGTCTTAGGAAGCCAGCAGCATTCGGCTAGATGGCTGGAGGCGGTAAAAAAAATTCCCCCATCGCGTAGGCGAGATTGCTTAAAGCGCGCGGCCCGCGTGCTGCGCTTCTTGGAAGTGCGCGGAACTTTGACATCGGCTTCCGTGATAAAGCGCCGGGAGGAAGTCCAAAATGCGTTGAGCCCCGCGGAGAATGCGAAGTTCTTTAGTGCCAGTCTCACCGCAGGCTTTCGAGAGGCTTCTCCTTCCGACCCCTCCAAGCCCTACGATGTCTACGTCGATCGCAACGGCACGTATGATTTTCTGGAATTTGATCCCAAATACCCCAATCTCTATTTTGGTCCCGACGGCGTGTACCAGAAGTCAAAGGGCGCTATCGCCCAGGTGATCGAAATCGATGAGAAAAAGGGGCGCTTAACTGCCGAGGGACTCATTGCCCGCAAAGATGTGCACAAGGATCTCTTCCGGTGGTTGGAAGAAGAACGCAAGGGGCAGCAATCACCACAAGCTTTGGCCCAGAGCGCGACCCTGGCTGCATTGCTGTTAGGCGGGATGGAGAAGGGCGACGCCCGCGAGCAGAATCTGAAGAACATGGTGCAGGATTTGGTCGCTCTGCACCAGCAAGACAAAGCTGGTAAAACCGAACCCGGGCAAACAGGTTTGGAATTAGAGAAAGTGATCGAGTACTTAAAAGCAGACCCGGCGCGCCAGGAAGATCTCAATCGGCTGGAGTGGGCGCTTACGCATTTCTCCCGAGTGAAGGAGCCAGAAGATGCGTGCAGGCAAGTTTGCTCGCTCTTTAGCGCAGAGAAGTACAAACTTTGGCGGCTGAGTGAGACGGCACTCGGGGAAGGTTCGGAAGGATCGATTAACTTTGCCTATCTGGCCTTGCAGGCGCGGTTTGTTTTGGAGGCGCAGAATTATTGCTCCAATCGCGACGAGGTGGACCGGGTTTTCAAGGAGCTCGTGCCGGTGTGGTTGAAGTCGCGTACCGACGGCAAAACCAACGAGACCAAAGGCGACACATCGTTTTTTAATCCCTACAAAGCTTATGGCAAGAGCTTCTCCATTCTCTTCGATCGCCGCTTTCAAACTCTCTACGGCAAGAACCGCAAAGAAGAACGCAAAAAGTATGAGGATCTCTTGGCTAATGATTTAGCCGATCCGCGTTTTGCCGCCGAGCATCCCGGGGGTAGTAATCTAGGCAATACAACCTTCCATTTAGCTTTCAACACAGTGGCGGCTCCGCGCGATCATGAGTACACGCAAAAAGCCGTGAGCACTTTGCGCAAGCTCGTCGACACTTGCAAAGAAGCCACCGGAAGCCCTTATCAGATCCCCTATTATATCGACTGGAAAAACGGCGAGATCGATCCCGGCTCTTGTCTCTCTCCCGATGCCAGTGAGGATGGGGCTGCCGCTCGGGTTGTGCCCATTTACCTTGCACTTTATTTGAAAACCGATTTCCAATCAGTAGCTCAAAGACTGGCAGCGAAGAAAGAGCTCGAGGGCGCTCTGCAGAAACTCTATCAGTACGCGTTTAATTTGAAGGCACATGTGCGTGGCAGCCGCACGCATATTGGTGCCGCGCAAAAGGCGCCGTATTACTGGTACCCAGCATTGGCGATGGCGGGTTCCGCGCTGGCGATACTGGAGCGGGATTACCCGAAAGAGAAAGAGCGCTACGAACGCATCAAATCGGCTTTTCGCAGCACGGGATGGGAGATGCGCGACGAGAAGAAGGGCGTGTTCCAGGTGCATGGAGCGCTCTACGCGAACTCCGATCAATTCAATCAGCCGTTAGCGGGACTCGCGTTTTTTGGCTTAGGTGTTTGCCCAAAGAAGGGTGCGCCTAGTTTTGGGCTAGTGGATCCCCTTCTGGATGTTCCCAACCCGGCCACTTTGGAAGAGTACAAGGGGCGCTATCAGACGATAGACAAGTCGAAGTTCAGACTGCCCCTGCCCAAGATCTTCCAGAAAAACCACGAGCGAACGAAAACGGAATGATTAAGCCTCGCTACGAATTCCCAGAAGTTCTTCTAGCTCACCATCATCTAAGAAAATCCCACTGCAACTCGGGCATCGTTCCAGCATAATGCCCTTTAATTGTCGGCTTTCCATTTTCACCTGGCACTTCGGGCAAATCCAATCGGGAGACAACGGCTTTTGTCGCACCAATCTCGGTCTGTAAAGAACACGAAACTCGTTGGGCCTAACGGGAACGAGATTTACATAAGCACCTAGGTACTTCATGAAGCCCTCCGTCCATCAAGGGCTTCACGGCGGCTTAGGTTGTTTCTTCTGTCTACAATTCTGCGCTTATTTTCAAATAGCTCTCTTTCGAGAATCTCAAAGCACGCTATCGCGGCATCATACGCGCTTCCCGCCAGCCGTTTGATCTTGATCACTCGACCATCGGCGAACCGGGCCACAACCGAACAAGAGAAAACGTCCTCTCCTTCCGCGAGCGGACCATTCTCCATCGAGAAGCTAACGTGAAGACCTTTTGGCAACGAAGTCCTCAAATTCCCGCGCGCTGAGCGGTACAAGTTTCTGACAGTGTTCTCTAAGGATTCGCTTGATGACATGCTTGCAAAGGTGATCTTAAGTCGCATCTTATTTCTCCCTTTAACAGAAGAGTGGTCTCGCATCTTTTCTCGCCGTCCGGCGCTGTGCGCGTGTTGACGTATCGACGAGTCTCGCTACCTAGCGAGAGGCTACTCCCCACCGTCTTTGATTAGTATTCGGTATTTCAGGGGCTGGGATCAATACAAATCGATATGGATAATTTGGAAGTCATCCATCGATCTAAACAATGCAAAATGCCATTTTCTCCAGTGAATCAAAGGTTGGAGTTTTGTGAAGAACGGAGATAAGCATTTACTCGCGTGAAGAGATTTTACCGTTACGTCGGCATAGTGTTTTTGTTTACGACCGTCTGCCCCGTCGCTGGACTCGGGGCCACTGGTGTTTTGTATGAAGATCACCGGGGCGGTTTTTCCGCAGAAGCGCGCTTTCGTTTTCAAAGCTTAGTCAATTTCCAGAATGAAATCGTAGGGCAGATTCGAAGGTTGCGGTTGAGAGTAAGGGGCTATGTCGTGAAGCGAGATTGGCTCTACGGCATCCAGCTCGGTTTCTCCCGGCAAGATATGGACTGGGATACGTCTGCCTATCCCAATGTATTAAGAGATGCTTGGGTGCGTTGGGAGCCAAGTGCCGCTTTTCACCTTCAGTGGGGGCTCTTTAAGCTTCCTGGAAACAGGCAACGGGTAGTCTCCTCCGGAGAGATGCAGTTTATCGATCGCTCTATTTCCAATCGAACCTTCACGTTGGACCGTGATTTTGGCGTCCAAGCTGGTTTTGCAGGCGAGCTTGCCGGTACGGTTTGGAACTTGAAGTTAGCAATCAGTATGGGTGACGGGCGCAATGTGCTCAATTCGGATACTGGGCTCGCCTATACTGCCCGGATGGAGTGGCTACCTATGGGGAGCTTTTCCGACGGTGGGGACTACTTTGAAGGAGATTTAAAGCGGGAGGAAGAACCAAAGCTCTCTCTTGGCGCAGGGATTAGTGCGAACGATAGAGCACGCCGGACGCAGGGGACTCTTGGAAAAACGCTCTCGAGTCCTCGCAGTTTTTCTGTGGGATTCGCCGATTCCGTATTTAAGTGGCGCGGACTGTCGATTTACGGCGAGTATCTGCGTCGCGACCTCCAGGATCCGATTGTGTCGAACACAGAGTTTGTTCCGGCGGGGCAGGGGTTGGTATTGCAGGGTGGTTACTTTTTCATTCCGGATTGGGAGTTGGTCGCAAGATTCACCACGTTAAAGGCCGATTCTAAAGTGTCGACTGTGATGCCAGACCAAGTTCAGTACACACTGGGGGTAAACCGCTATCTTGCCGGGCACCGAGTAAAACTCCAAGCCGATCTCACTCGGAGCGAGGAGCGATTGGCAGGCAGCAACTCGCGCACTTGGATTGGGCGCTTACAACTTGAGTTTGGAATTTAGGCAGAACGGAATAAATGTTATACGGCTAGCGCTGTGCGCTAACGGTCACACTTCAAAGGCCTAGTGGAATTAAACCCGCACCTACCGCAGCCGCTACGGGATCTTGCGGTAAAGGGCATCGGCCCAGGCGATCTTGTCTTTGATTTTCTGGGGTTCGGACATGTCGACGAGTTCAAAGCCGGCGGCGTTTAAGTAGGCGTGGACTTCCGGGAAGAGGGCCATGCCGTCGTACTGGCTAGTGAAGTTTACTTCGATGAAGAGGTAGC
>JALHPX010000080.1:5636-9653 GCA_022842225.1 bacterium | reverse complement strand
ACAATTATCGCTCGTACCCAATTGAGTTCTTAGATATCCACGGCAAGCTTGATTCTTCAGGACTTAAGATGGCGACAGAACACAAGTCGGCCGATTGGATCCAAATGACGGAGAATGCGGATCGCACCGCGCTCTATCAAACGCTGGCAAACGATCGAGCACAATTACCTCTGCACCAGGTCATGCTCGGCGCTTACCTAGATAAACAAGACGCCACAGAAATTGGCGCATTGGAGACTTCGCTTGCATCGTATAAATCACAAGTGGATGACGCAGTCGTAAAACGCTTCACCACCGGCGAGGACAAAGAAAAAACTCCGCTCGTCGCTTCGGCGCCAGTAAAGCACGATCGCTACTCGTCGAATCAAAACAATTGGAGTGGTTACTTCTCCAGCACTGAATCGAAGATCACATCGCCCGAAGAATTTCAGAAAGTCATGTTCGCAGCGCAGCAAGCGGTTGGAAAAGACAACACACTTACCCCAGCGCAGATGGCAGACTTGATTCGCAAGCGTGCAGCTTTCGTGGCGTTGAACAAAGCAGTGAACGAATTAGTCCGTGGTTACTCGTTTGAAGGCTGGAAGCTCAAACAATGGCGCGGCAATGACGTCTTAAACGTTGAGAATATCACGGCACTGGATCCCACTTCGTTGACAGACAAGACGACGCAGTTATTCCTCACTGGATTACAGACTGAAGTGAATGGATTGCTCTCCGCCTACAAGACACAAATTGGCAGCCAGCACCCGGCGAAGATTGTATTGAAACGCTCGCATCCTGAAGCGGCGCGTAGGGAAGCTGCTGGGAAAACGATTCACCTCGCGTGGAATTTGCTGCAGGCCACTCTGCCAAAAGGCTCAGGCGAGCATTTTGAACGCGATGCCCAGAAAGTCATTGCCGGCGCCGATAGCTACTACCGCGAACAAGCAGTCGTTCGTCGGTATTGGGGCGGATTGCTGGCGATTGGGAAGAACATTTTAGAAAATATGGGCGAACTCTTTAAAGAGCGCGACCTGCGGCTACGCGTGAAGAATGAAGCCGAGTTCATGATCGAAGCTGAGCGGATTTGGAAATTGAAACTGCCGCTCATGGATAACTTGGCCAAGATGATGGACGAATTCGCGCCGACAGAACTCGGCGATAAAACGCGACATCTCTTGCAGGCTCTCGTCATTAAAGACGACGTCGAGCGCCGCAAGCGCGAAGAGCTCTATCAGGTTTTCTACATGGGTGCTTTCGCCGCGATCTTAGTGGGGGCCACAGCTCCTCACCTGGTCGGCAATATTGGCCTTCTCACGCAACAATTGCCTTGGTACTTACCGGTTCCTCAGGCAGCCGCTCTTACTCTGAGTGCAGGCATGGCCTATACGTTTACCGACAACCTCTATCACCGCTATAGCGAGGACTGGGTCAATGCACCCAATCGCGTCGCTAGCGAAGGAACGATTCGAGACAGTCATATCCAAGCGTTCCTGATGTTGATGAAGGATGAAAGCGCTTACCTTCGCGATCCTTCGTTGCGCACGATCGAAGCAACGCAAACGGGCAATTTCTATATTCTCTTTAGAGCGATCGACGTAATGATCGTATACGGAACCGTCGTTAAGCCTGTCTTCAGAATCGTGTCGGGAATTACTAGAGCGCTTTACTCTGCCACAAGACCGGTTGTGGCCCGAGCGTTTTACTCACGCGGAGCGCTTAAAGCCGCCGAAGAGAAATTGCTCTTGGCCGAAACCGAGGCGGTTGCCACTAAAAATGCTCAACACATCGGCCTCAATAACTTGGCAGCCACCGCTCCCAACGACGCTCAGTCGACGATTGAAGCGGCGGTGGACAAATCCATTGCGTCCATCACCAAAGGGTTTGCCGATCAGGGAATGGGGACGGCAGAGAAGCCACTGCGAGCAGTGCTGGATCGCCGCGCACAAGTGCGCATGCAGGATATCGCCAACCAGGCGGGACTCGAACTGGAAGTAGCGGGAATGCCCGCACGTCGTGGCTCGAATCTAGTTTCGCGGGCTTGGAACGGAATGTTGCAGGGGCCAAAGGTTGCCGAGTTCCAAGATCAGCAACGCCGCTTAATTACGCAATTGCGTGAACTACAAACTCGCCTCCGCGCCGGCGAAGAGATGTCGCATTTCACTGTCGACGATTTGTCGCTTCTTTTTGCAGATGAAACTTCGATTTACCGGGCTTACACCTGGGCGCCGCTCCGAGTAGTTGGCATTACGCGTCCTGGTTGGTTGCAACCCAAGGCAGTACGCCAATTGCGCGAGCTGCAGATTGCGGTTCAAGGCGGGATGCGATCGCAGCAAGCCATTAGCTATTACTTCCTGGGCAAATGGATGAACCGCGTGAAGCCGATGTTGGACCAACTTGCGGTTGCAACCGGTCGATCTCAGAAGGAATGGCTTGCACGCATTATCGAGAAAAAGAATTTCATCAAGGACGAACTGACCCCCGTTCGCCCTGAAAACTTCGACTACAAGTTGATGGTGCAGGAATGCGACGAGCTGCGAAATATTCTCAATATGGGAAATATCTCGGTTACCGACGATCTTCTCGAAGCAATGGCGATGAGTGATTCTCCGGCGTTGTTGTCGATCTTTAAAGGTGTGAAGCCGCAAAATTTCTTAAGCCGCGGCAGTTTGGCCCTCCAAGCTCCTAAAGGCATTGCCGCGCCGGCAACCGCGGTGGAGCCAACAGTCGTCCAGGCTGCCGAAGCTAGCCTTGCTATTGAAGGCAGAAACTTGGTTGCACAAGTTGCTAAGCGCGTGAGCAAACAAGAAATCTCTGAGTTCTCCGCACTGGAAACATTCTTGCGCGAAAAGTTGCCAACAAGCGTCGACGGAATCGCAATCGATAAAGACGCTGTGATTGAATTGATTAAAACCCACCCTTCTGGCGGCATCAAACGCATGTTGGGTGAGCATATGCGCGAGCGTGGACTCACGATGACGTCTAATACCGCGCAATTGAAACTAGCCGGCGAATACCGACGCGCCATTGAATTAGATTTAGGCATCGTCGACGATTTTGCAGCGATTCGCGGCGGCACAACGGTTTCGAACCGTCTGCAAGCGTTCCACGATGTGTACCTGCACGATGCCCGTCGCATTCTCAACACCCAGGCGGAGAACCTATCGTTACAAGAGAGCCAAGGGTATTTCGGCCTTAAAGCGTCGCCAAAATGGACGCAAGCCGATATTGAGTTTGCAAAAGCGGAATTCAAAGCCGCGGATTCATTGGCAACCGATCAAATCGGTCAGAAGTTGGAGCGCTTTGCGTTTGCTAACCGCGCAACCAATCGTCTGCAAACGCACGCCGAACTTGCAGAGCTTTACGACATGCCGGTGGAGTATTTACAAGTAAAAGGCATCGACGGCGTGTTGAAGAGATTTACCGACGCTAAAGTATTACTGCACCGTTCGGAACAAGTGTTTCTCGGCAAGGGCCTGGGCACGACACCGATTTACGACACCGCCGATGCCGCGGATATTTTAGGACTGACGTTCCGAGCCGGCAAAATGCCAACGGCAGCGGACATCCATAAGCGCGCTGACTTGCTCTATACGGAGATGGAACTGGCCTACGGCTCCAATGCTCCTTCTCTTTTAGGTTCCAAGCTGCCTCCCACCTACGTGGACTACGGGCCGTTGGAAAAGATTCGTAAAGCCGAGGAGACACTGATCCATGCAATTACCCAATAAGAACATTGGAATCAGGCTTGCACACCTAGACAGCACTTCCGCTTCCTTGATGAAGACGGAAAGAATACACGCGGACGCCGAGCTCGCATTGAGCCACCCGCGCCTAGGAACTGAGCAAGTGGTAAGCGGTTTTAGTCACTTTTTTGCGCGCTTTTTAGGGGTGATTTTCACCCTTTGCCTCCTCACGTTGGGTACCGCTATCGCCGGACCCGACGACGATAAGGAAAATCCAGACTACCGTTTGGATGCCCACCAAGTTGAATTACAAGAGGCTTTACGAGACGCCGAGAAACTGTGCCGTAATAAA
>JALHPX010000080.1:0-5626 GCA_022842225.1 bacterium | reverse complement strand
CGCAATGAGCCTGATTGCCGCCAAGTACGAGGGCAAGATGACGGACACCATCTTTAAAGAGCTGTCATTGTCCAACAGTGGCGGTCTGATGTTGCGTGAAAAGCTCGTTGAATCTGCGATTCCTAAAGACGGAAAAGAGCTTCCCGCCGACGTGGAGGTTAAGTACAGCGCTGAACTTAAGGAGCTATTTAAAGGGGCTGAGCGCGAGCGTTTTTTGCGTGAGAAGCATACCAATGGCGGCGGCGCCGTCACTCCCGGACATATTTTTCTGGCGATGACGCACGATTCGAATACCGAAATGGGTAAGTTCATGAAGGACATGGACTTGCAGCGGAATAAAGTGCTGGCCGCAAGCCGCATGGATGAAACAGATACAGATGCTTCCCAAGATCCAAAAACCAAGTCGGTCCTTGGAGAGTACACAATCGACTACTCCAAACGCGCACGTGAGAACAAATTCGATCCGGTGATTGGTCGAGATCTCGAAATTGGACGTATTAAGAAAATTTTGGCGCAGCGTCGTCAGAACTCTCCGCTGCTCGTCGGAAGCGCGGGTGTGGGTAAGACGGCACTGATCGAAGAACTCGCAAAGCAGATGCCCGATGTCGACATTTTGGAATTGAAACTGTCCTTCCTTACCGCCGGAAGTAAGTACCGCGGCGCCTTGGAGGATCGCGTAAAGGCAATCATTAAGGAAGTAGCCGAGAGGAATGAATTGGCTGCAAAGGGGCAAGGCCGACGCGTAATTCTATTTATCGATGAAATTCATCTTCTCAACACTGAAGACTACGCGGGTATTGCCCAGCATTTTAAGCCCGCTTTAGCGCGGGGGGAATTACCTTGCATCGGAGCCACCACCCTCGAAGAAGTTCCCATCTTGGAAAAAGATGCACCTTTGAACGATCGTTTCGAACGTGCGTATGTCGACGAGCCGGATCGTGAGCAAAGTTTTGAGATAATGCAAAAAATCGCACCGGTATATGAAGCATTCCATAAAGTCGGAATCACCGAAGAAGCAATTTTAGCTACAGTCGACTTAACAGAGCAGTACATTCACGATCAGCAACGTCCGCGTGTTTCCATTAAGGCAATGGATAACGCGATGGCATCTGCTCGCCTTTCGCGGGACTTGCTGGAAGCAAATGACGGCTCTGTTCCCGACGAACTTAAGAATTTGCGATCGCGCGTTAACACACTCGAAAACTTCCGCAATTTGTTTCATCGTCGATTAGCAAAAGGAAATGCCAGTGCCCAAGTTGAGTTGGATGCCACCGTAGTGAAACTCAACGATGCCCGCCAAAAGCTAGATGTGATGGAAGAGTTTTGGAGCAAGGGTTTGGAGGCTTGGACAAAGCTTCAAAAGCTGAACAAGACTCCCGCCATTACCGACGCTGAAAAAGGGGCCCAAGCGGTCGAACGAGAAAAATTGAGCGCGGAAATTCGTGCCATTCACAGCCAGTTCGCAGTGTTCCCTCTCGAAGTTGATGAGGTGGATATCAATCGCAGCGTCATGCTCATGGGAAATTTGACGTCGATTGGCGGGATGCTCGAATCGAAGGAAGAGCGCATGGAGAAAATGCACGCTCGAATCGATGAACGCTTTGTTGGCCAGCCAGAAGCCGCCCAGGCAATTAAGAACGCATCTACCGTCTTAATCCGCGGTAAAGCTGGAATCGGCAGGCCCGCAGAGACTCAGTTGTATTTTGGAGCTAAAGGGAGCGGTAGATCGTTAGCGCCAAAAATTATTGAGCAGATTGGAATTGTGCGTGACGGCTTTATGATCGAAGTCGACCTCGCTGAATATACGGAGAAAGAATCCATCAATAAGCTGGTGGGTTCACCTCCGGGATTCCAGGGCGATGGCCCAGGTCTACTCACTGAGTTTGTACGCCAGCATCCGCGCAGCGTGGTCTATTTTAAAAACGCCGAACTGGCTTCTCCAGAAGTTTTGGCGATGGTTCAATCGATCATCAAAGAGGGAAGGCTTGGGGACCAGAAGACCAAGAAGAGCATTTCATTTGAAGGCACAGTCGTGATCGTTGCGACTTCTGAAGGCTCGGATATTGCGCTGGACCCAAAACTGGATCAGGAGCAACGCAAAGAAGCAATCTTGGAACGTCTGTCGCGCGGTGTGCAACGCGGTCGCAATGGTACGTTCCGATTGAGTTCGAGTGATTTCGACAATGCCGTTTATTTCGACACTTTGAGCGAGGCAGACCTGAAGGAAATCTTTACGCGCACTGTGAAAGCACTTGCGGCCGAAGAGCAAGGTCAGGATCGATTCCGAGTCACTTTCACCGATGCAGCTCAAAAGAAATTTGATCAGGTAATTGCGGAGCATGGTGCAAATTCGGCGGAGAACGCGAATTTTGTACGACAACTAGTCCGTCGGAATATCGAGGAGGCGAAGACGCAGTTATTGCAACTCTATCCCCGCGATAATCACGGGCACCTGGTAATTGATTACCAAGAGTCAGATGACACACTCCACTTTGGAACTCCGCAGACGATAAACGAAGCAGAAAAAAAATCTCCAATCATCATTCCTTCTCAGGGCGAGGAGGTTGCTGCCAAAGATCCTTGCGCGCGGGGGTTTGGTTTGATGGCGGGTGGACGTAAGTTCCACACTCCGAAATCGACTAAACACGATCCGAGTAAAGGTGCGGAGCCAGAATTGCCACCTGAATTGCGTGGCCTGACCGAGCAGCTAAAAGGAATGCAGAAGCAGGGACCGGCCGTAGGCGAGCAACCCTCGGGCAGCTCGATTATGCAGGCGCCCGCGGGAAGCCGCGTGGGACCAGATGGAATACTCTACGGCGCAGACGGTAATCCGCTGAAATTCTAACCCTTTCTCGGCTAACTACTGGGAAGGCTTAACCTATTAAAAATCATTAAACTCCGCGTCAACGCTTGCCGATAGAGGCTGGACGGGGCCAGAGCCTCGTTTTTGGAGCGGACTTTGTATAACTCGAACGGCATTTGGGTCAGCACGGCTGCGGAAGATAGCAAGGACCTCGAGAAAATCGAGCGCCCCGCTACGCCTCCGCACCTTCGACTTGTCGCCACTGAATCAGAGCAAGATCTCAGTCAGTACGTCTCTATTCCTATCGAATTACTGCCGATGGAAGTCCCTCTGCCCTATTCCGTCTATGTCCGAATTGGCGCTAAACTCGTAAAATTTAGAAGTCTCGGCGATACGCTGACGCACGAACGCGCGAGTGGCCTAGTGAAGGGCCGAGTGGACAGTGTTTTTATCAGCCGCGCCGAATGGGATTCGATGCTCAAAGCAATGGAAGGCTATCTCGCCGAAGCCGAGAAATCCTCGCAGATGACGATCCAACAACACGGCGAAAACGTGCGCAGTCTTCTCGTTGCTTACCAGCGCGACATGGAAATTAAAAAGAACATGGAGAAAGTTCTCTATGAGCGTTTCAAAACGCTCGCTGAGCGCTTAGCCCAACTCGTGATTGACCATCCCGGCGTCGCCAATACTCTGATTCGTCGGTACCAAGATCACGGGCTCTACTCAATTAACCACACGATTAACGTCGCTATCTACTCTATCTCAATCGCGCAAAAACGCGCGGTGCCCAAGAGTAGTCTGCGCCTACTCTCCCTAGCGGCGCTGACTCACAACATTGGCAATATCTTTATACCCAAGGAAATCTTGACCAAAGCCAGCGAACTGACCGTAAGGGAAAAACTTGTTTTGGATTCGCACGTGCAGCATGGCGCGAAGCTGCTCACTCGCTTGGGTGCGCCTCAAGAAGTCATTCTTACCGCTCAACAACACCATGATCGCATGGACGGCAAAACACGTCCGAGCGGCGGAACTGGCCCCATCCATCAATTTGCCCGCATCGTGGCCATTGCCGACGTCTTTGACGCCATGACCAGCCCGCGCCCACACCAACCCATTCCGCTGACCCCACTTAAAGCGCTCGAGCGCATGCGCGGGATGGAAGGCAAATTCGATCCCACCATCTTGAATGCCGTCGGCAGTAATGGTTCCGACGATAAAAAATAGCTAACTAGCTTTTTTAATTTTTTTTGTGCGAGCGGGCGCCTTCATGGCTGCTTGAATGGCGAGCATGACTCGTTTGTAGGTAGGCTGCGGGAAATACTGCAGCAGTTGGTACGAAGAAATTTTACCCCGCAAGTATTCTCCGGCGGGTTCCCAGAGTTTGAGCATTTGCTCAAAACCCAGTTCTAAAAGTAAGAACGCCGCCATGGGCGAACTCTTTAAAGTAGGCCCGATCTCCTCCGTGTGAGGATTTTCCAAAAGCTTCAGCACCCGACGAGCTAAACCGCCCTCGACCTGCGCGACTTTGCCTTTCTGGGGCAGAAACTTTGCAACCTTTTGTTTGCCGACGGCCAAATTGGAAAGCTCTCCCAATAGCACGGGCAAGCCCAGATTTTTTCCCAGCGATTCGCCAGCGGCTTCCAAGATTGCAAGCGCCGTTACTTTGAGACGAAAGTAATAGCGGCCTTCTTCGATATTGCGCGCGGCATTCTGCGCCAGGACTTCTAAGTCGTGATTCGATGGCTCGCCGTCAAATTGTTGAAATACGCTCTTGGGCGCTAAGTTGCTAAAGAAGCCTTCCATCTGCAAAAGCGCTTTGGCGAAGGCCTCGACACTTGCCGCAGTGGGCGCGCGCAACAGGGGATTCGTCTCTGGCACCAATTCCCAAGTGTGCGCCAGAAAATCGGCTCCCGTCGAAGCGGCAAAGCTCGAAACGTCTTGATTCGCCAAACGGACTGCCCGACGAATCGCCTGGCGGCAGCCTTGGTCGCCTAAATTTAAATGGAGTTTTCGATCTACTTTTGCCAGTCGATCATAGAGCTGCTCGGCAGCGCTGCGGCCATTCTTGTCCCGGCCGCGGAAGGGAATCGTTAGCTCGATGCAACACAGTACCTGCGCGACAGTTGAGGCACCCGCCACGGGGTAAAGGACCTGGGAGGCGGCCATGGCGCTGAGAAATTCATTTAACCCTTGCATCTTGCTGATCTGAGTTCCGGGATGGACATCAAAGAGATCGCAAGCCAGCTGCGCATCCTCGGCCAAAACCTCGCGAACCCGCAGACTTCCGGCGTTTTGCTCAATTGCCGAATCGACCAAGGCCGAGACGTCTTTACCCATCCCTTCATCGACTTGGAGGTAAACCAAGTCATGAAAGAGCGCCGCAATTACGCTGATGGAATCGCCGTGACTACCGACGTGAATAACGTGGTCGGGATTATGAAAAAATCGGGCCTTGCCGCCCATCGTGCCCGCGATCAAGCGAGAGATGGAGGCTTTTTTGGCTTCGGTAACCTCTAGGCCAAGTTCCGCGCAGGCGCGCGTCAAAACAGAATGGACCCGGGTGAAGTCTTGCTTAGATTGCGCCATTTTAACAATGATAGAGGGACTTTGGCTTGGTTACAACTTCAAGGCCGACTCGTCCAAAACCTTTGCTTCCTAAGCAATTACGGATTAAATTCCCGCCATGCTTCAAGAACAAGAACAGACTAAAGAACAAGTGGGTACAGACATGAGCTTAGCCGAGGCCACCGTGAGTGCAAAACCACATACAACTACCAAGACAGCAAAACACGATTTTCGCGTCTGCAAGGAAGCGATGGAGAA
>JALHPX010000079.1 GCA_022842225.1 bacterium | reverse complement strand
AAAGGCTTCGTGGATTTCGTAGAAATCAAAGTCCTGCAGCGCCAAGCGATTGCGTTGCAACATTTTGCCGACGGCATAGGCCGGAGCCATCAATAGCCCCTCGGTGTTCATATCGATTGCAGCGGTTTCGTAGTCTTTGAAGTAAGCCAGAATCGGCAAGTTGTTCTTGCGAGCATAATCTTCACTCGCCATGAATACGCAAGCGGCTCCGTCGGTAAGGGGCGAACTATTTCCGGCAGTTAGAGTGCCTTTATCGCTGCGATCAAAAACCGGCTTGAGCTTGCCCAGTTTTTCCATCGACGTATCCCCGCGCAAAATTCCGTCTTTCTCAACGCCGGCAAAGGGAGTCATGAGGTCTTTGTAAAACCCGGAGGCTTGAGCCTTAGCACCATTCTGGTGACTCGCTAAGGCCAGCTCGTCTTGCTCTTGGCGAGTGACTTTCCATTCTTTTGCCATCAATTCGCAATGCTGGCCCATGGTCTTTCCGGTTGTGCGCTCGGTGACCCCTGGAAAAGCGAGGCGGATATCTTTGAATCCCAAGCCTGCAATTTGTCCCAAGCGATCTTTCAAAGTCTTTGCTTGAGCCGCTCGCACGATCCGTTTGGCCAATTTCGAGGGTAAAAACACCGGCACATCGCTAGCGGAATCCACCCCGCCTGCGATGCCACATTCAATTTTTCCCAGTGCAATTTTATTTGCGATCCAAATCGTCGCTTCCAAACTAGTCGCACATGCTCGCTCTACTCCCACAGCTGGAGTCATCGGCGAGAGGCCGCTGGCCAACACTGCTTCGCGCGCTAAGTTCCAAATCGACGGGTGAGAGAAAACAGTTCCCAGCGCCACATCGCCAATGGTCTTGCCCTTTAATCCAAACCGATTCACCGTTCCGCGCATCGCTTCCGCAAGCATGTCGAAGGCAGTGTAATCCGCATAGGCGCCGCCCACGCGGGAAAAAGGAATTCGGTTGCCGCCTACAATGACCACTGATCTGGTTTGGATGCCGTTCATTTCTGTGCCTCTCTAGTTTCTCAATTTTTGCTACGAAATTTTGCTACTACTGAATAGACCAAATGCCCCACATGTTCTTTCAGTGCGCCGGTCGCATAGCCCAGCGAGTTGGGGTCGGGAATAAAGTCCCAAAATCCAAAGCTTCTGTCTACGAGGCGCTGTTCCGTAGGAACGGGGATTACTTCCACGCCCTGTTCTTGGAATAGCGGCACGGCTCGGCGCATGTGAAAGGCACTGGTCACTAACAAGACGGTCTTCTTGCCATGCGCTTTTAACCACGTCGCACTCTCTACTGCGTTTTCATACGTGTTTCGAGAGCGCCCCTCGAGAACAAGCGCTTTCTCTGGACAGCCAATCCCTTTTAGAAATTCCGCCATGTCCTGCGCTTCCACACGTCTTTCTTTTTGCGCAGTAAAATACCAAGACCCGCTCGACAGAATGATTACCGGTGCTTTTTCCAGACGATAAAGACTGTAAGCAGGGGTGAGCCGACTGCCGTGCGTCTCCTCTATCTCCACTCGAGGTGGTGTGAGACTCGACGCCGTTCCGCCGAGAACTACTATCGCGTCGGCTTTTGGGTAGTCCTTGTAACGCTTGGGCGTATAGCTAGTTTCCAGTGGGGCGTAGAGTGTGATGGCAACGACCGGCAGAGAGAAGAAAATAAAAATCGCCAGACCAATCGAGAACAAGATCCGCCCAAGGTGCAAACGGCCGCGCCACAAGAGGAACAGCGAAATGCAAAATAAAATTAGCGCCTGATTAGATGGCCAGAGGAAAACTTGGAGGGATTTGCCGAGCCAGTAGAGCATGTCTACGGCCGATTATAGCTCTTTATTCGCCGCAGTACTCGACATCCATCAGCCAAGCATTGATTTCTCGCACGCGACGCACTATCTGCTGCTTACGAGCGGCTTCCGGATCCATCGGCGGCTTGTGGACGGTAAAGCGCGCTGTGTCCCCAATTAAACTTTGCGAACCGTGCAGTGCACGAATGCGCCAGAAGTAATCGGACGGCTCGTTCATACGGACGTACATGAAGTTCTTTGCTGTACTGAAACTGCGGAAGTACTCAAAGTTATGCGTTTTGGAGATTTCCAAGACATAACTCACGGCATTTAAAGGTATGGGCGACCACACAAACCCAATACAGGGACTCTGAGTCAGAGAGGGTTTGTACATCGTCCCAATCGGTGGATTGATAGGGCGCACCGAATAATCGTCGAAGGCGCCAAAAACATGCAGCTTCGGATAACGCGCATTGGCAACAACATACTCCAAAGTCAGTACGCGATCGTAGGACTTCTGAATTTCCGAACCCAGCTTGCGGATTTTCGGCTGATCGAGAGAGGGCTCGGTGAGCGCAGTGAGCAAACGGACTTCTGCAGTATCCACCCCCAATGTCTTGCCTACTTCCGCGGTCTTTCTAAACTCTAACGCGCCGGTTCGAGCATCTCTCTTCAACGCGGTTTCCGTGAGCGTGTGCCCGTTTTCTTGCGATACACGCACAATCGAACCAGCTTCCAACGGTTCTTCTTGGTGCTGACCGATTTTTAGAACGGCACTGCTATGCAGTGGCACTTCCACAAGTGAACCATCAAAAAGCTTCGCGCGGTTTACTTCGCGCCATTCGATCTCGGAGCCATGACGCACCAAGACTCCCGTGGGTGATTCCACCTGGGCGATAAAATCGGTGCGCATCTGCTCTGGATTCGACATAAGCCAACCGCAGACGACCGCTGTAGCGGCCGATCCCAGCAGCGTGGCAAACCCAAACCCGCCTTTCAGCTGTGATTTCACGTTCATAAGTGCATCCTGACGGAGCAATCCCCGTCATTACCCTTTTCGGCAGCGCGTTAGAGAACTTGAGCGCCGCGGCAAAGAATTCTTATGAAACGGAAATTCTCAAACTTTATCCGCAAGATGCCGATAGGACTGTTATGAAATCACGAGTTATTTTTCCAATTCGCTGGAAACTTCTCATTCCGACGTTAGTCATTTGCGGTGGCGCGGGAGTGATGGGTTACCAATTTCTAAAAAACTCCTGGGACTCGGAGCATGAAAAACTCCTGGTCGATTTCAGTCTCAAACGACTCAAATCTGTGAGCGATCAAATGGAGACGCGTCTCCAATTACGTTTCCGAGATTTGGAACGCGTTTGCCAAGCTGGTTACCGTGCTCAGACTCTGTCTCAGAAAAATCCAAGCGCCGCGATCTTTGATACTACTGGTCCTGAGCTCAAAAAAGAATTGTTAGGCGTTTCCTTCTTCCAACCCGAATCGTCGGGCAAAGTGAATTACTACCAGTTCGTGCAGTGGAAATTGGTTCAACAAGCCAACTTGCCACGCGATATCGTCGATCAAATCAATAAGAAGTACCCGCTCGACATCCGCGCCCTGCTGAAAAACCCAGAAGTGCGCTTCTTTAATCGCACGATTCTAAGCGAACGCGGAGAGCCGATCCCCGTAATCACGCTCGCCTTCTTCGGCCGCGGCATGAGCCCCCTTGAAAGCAAGACTTTGATTCTCGCCGACTTACGCGGCGATTTTCTTTCCGAGAATGGGGATAATGCCCAGTTAGGCGAAGTCTTCTGGATGAAACGCGATGGAACGATTTTGTCTCATCCTTCTGCGTCGCTCATGTTCTCGCACGCTGAGCGCCCAATGG
Organism: bacterium; assembly: GCA_022842225.1. Classification (GTDB taxonomy): domain Bacteria; phylum Bdellovibrionota; class FAC87; order UBA2466; family UBA2466; genus JALHPX01. Next base: position 6,089 of record JALHPX010000079.1, on the reverse strand, counting down.
CTTACCAGGCTCGCGCGCTTTTAGAAAAAGCCACGGCCTTTGGTGAGCACACTGTATTTGCTCGCGATGGCATGAATTACATCGCCACCGTAGTGCCTACCGCAGTGGAAGATGTTTTTGCTGTCTCGGAAGTCGCACTCGCCGCCACAAACGGCGCGCTAGCAAATCTCTCGCTCGGCATTGGCGTTTGTTTCTTGGGATTGGTTTCCTGCCTGATTTTCTTTCAAAGCTTCGTTGCCGGACGACTGACCTCGCGGATTCGCCGCATTGAGGTCTCGATTAACGAGATTGCCCAAGGCTATATGCCTTCTCGCCGCACTCGGTACTACGACGAGTTTGCAGCGCTGGCGAACGCGGTGGAAGACCTGGCAAATGCACGCACTGGCCAGATCGGCCAGATCTCAAAAAGCGATTCTATTCAGTCAAAAACGGAAAAAGAGGCCGCTTTAGAACCTGTGCATTTTTCGGAAGTTTTGCAGGTGGAGACCACGCAAATCACGTTTTTCCAAGCTCCTAAGTCGGCAAAAAACCCAACGATGCTCTGGGATGTGTCTCGGCTAGGCAACAAAGTTTGGTTCCTCCTGGGCAATGCCGGTGGCGACATTGGCCAAGCCGAATCCGTGATTCAAAACACCAAAAAGACTTTACCCGGCGTGCGCGCTGCAAAAGGTTCGAAAGACTCCCATCCCTTGTCGGAGCAAGTAACGCAGTTAAACAAGGCGTTGTTTGAGATTTTCAAAGGCAAAGCCTGGCTGAATCTCACTGCAGTGGAGCTCCAACTCGACACCGGAAAAATTGCGGTGATCCACGCCGCCAACGAAGCGCCTCTGCTAATCCCAAGCAAACTCACTCCAAGCCCAGACGGTGCGTCGGGTACGGATTGGATTTCGCTGATGGAGCCAAAGGCGATGATGGATTCGAGCGTTGCAGTGGGAAGCCGTGGCGACAATACTTTCAAAGCTTGGGAAGAACAATTAGTGCCGCAGGATTCGTTCTGCATCTTCCAAAAAGACTCCGCGGCAACCACGGGCCCTCTGTCTTTCCGCCCTGAAATTCGCAATTTGATTCTACGCAATGGCTGCACGTCGGTAAAAGAGCTGCGACAGAACATCGTCTATAGCCCTGCAAAGGCGCTTTTCCAGACGACATTAACGGTGGCTGTTGTGCAATTTGGTGGGGCCAAAGCTGCTAAACCAGCTGCGGCTTCTACCCAGGCCTCGACAACTGAGAAATCTGTCGACGATAAAGCAGCTGCTTAATAAGAATCCAAAGTCACTTGACAGCGGCTTGCTCTGGCGGGGCTTCTGGTCGGAAATACACTTCGACGTGAATCGCTTTCCTGTCCACGCCATTGCCCTTTAAAAACTTCCGTACATCATCAATCATCGCGCCATTGCCGCAGAGATAAAACTCCGTCTCCGACCACGCAAACTGCGAATGCTGACTTTCTAGGAACGCCGTCACACGACCTTTAAAGAACTCCGACACCCGGCCAACTGACTGAGTGAGACAGGGAATCCATTTCAATAACGGATGCGAAATGAAATCGGTTTCGTAAAGCACATCGTGATCGGTGCGCACGCCCAGACAAAACAAGGTCGATAGCGGCGGACTTTTTCTGAACTCTTCGGACAACACCATGGATCGAAACGGCGCGATCCCGGTACCGGTCGAAATAAACACGGCGTGTTTATCGGGACGTGGATGGTATGTCAGATACCCATACGGCGCGACACACTCAAATGTATCACCGGGTTTGAGACCCGCCAGGTAATTACTGCCCGGACCTTTTTCCACTTTTTGAATACAAAGCTCGATTGGACTAACACCCGGCGCAGACGCAATCGAATACGGCCGGCGCAACGGCTTACCATCGACAGCAGGAACAATCACACTGACGTATTGCCCGGCCTTAAAATCGAGCGGCCGATCCGGCGCAAATTTCAGCTCGAACACATTGGGGGTCAGCGGGTTGCTTTCGATGACCTTGCACTTGAAATGATCGCTTTTTTCCACTGTCTCTTTACCCTTTTGCCCTATCCCATACCCCAATTCGCGTGAATATTCACGACGGAATGCCATAGAGTTTCACGCCGTTACCGAGGCTACTCTGGGCACTCAAGCCCAACGCGGATCTTGTGCCTCTACGCACGTTTTCTCTTCAAATTATGCGCACACTCCTCCGATAACTTAATCGTATGAAATCCACTATTCTCACTCGTATCCTTGGACTCGCAGTGGCCATGCAGCTCGTGGCCTGCGCCCACGAAATCCCCATGTCGATGGAGGATACCGACGCGGCTTCGAACAGTGAAGCTTCTGAGTCCGAGCAGGTTTGGGAAGATTCTAAAGGGATCGAGCCCGTTACAGTGGATTCACAAGATGTAGAAATGGACGCCCAGTTGGAAAAAATCGGTGATGGCCTGGAAAGCGACCTCGCCCCAGCAGCCGAACCAAAAGTGGCTGCCGCGCCCGAACTAGTGGCGCCTGCCGCGGCACCTGCTGTGCAAGCGGTGCCTGAAGTGAAAGCCCGCGAAGTAGCAGCGGCGCCCCAAGCGGCTGCAATCGTGGCTGCCGTGGAAGCCCCAGCTCCTGAACCAACGAAGCCAGCTCCTACTGCCAAAAAAGAGAATGCTAAAAACCGATACTACGTTGTGCGCGCAGGCGACACGCCGGAATATGTTTCGATGCTGATTTATAAATCTGCCGACAAAGCGGGCAAGCTAGTCGCTTGGAATGGCCCTGCAAAAGATTGGAAAGCCGGCACCGTACTTTTCTATGTGTCGCCGGAAAAGCCTCAAGATGACCGCATGCAGTCTTTTTATGAAGAGCGCGGATTAGCGTCTCAAGCCATCACGGTACAACCCGGCGATAGCTTGCCGCTGATTGCAGAACGCCATCTAGGCTCTGCTGGCAGCGCTAAAGAGCTCCTCTTGGTAAATGGCTTAAAAGAAGGCGATAAGATTCAACCTGGCCAATTGCTCCAGGTGTATCCGTCGCCGTTACTGGGACAGAAAGCAGAAGCACCGGCTGCGAAAGTCGCGGCAGTGACTACTCCAGCGGTGACGACTCCCGTGCCTACTCCTGCAGTGGATAGCCAACCTGCTCCAGTTGTAATGGAAAAAGCGAATTCGATTCGTGGTCCCGCCATCATTACATTGGCCCCGGCACCTCCAGCAGATGCCAAAGCAAAGGCCAGCCTAGCTTCGACATTAGTGGCGGCACTCTTTGTCCACCACCCACTGGTGTTGGGATGCACGCTTGCGGTGCTAGTGCTCTTCGGCGTGTTCTTCTACTTGCACCGCCGTCGCGGTGGCTCGCACTACGATTTCTAAAAGGCCTAGGGCACTAGAAAGTCCCATTGTATTTTCTCGGGGAAGACGTTTGCCGTCTTCTCCGCAAACCACAACTTCCTAAAATCCTTATAATGCTTCGAAGCCACGTGGCCGGACTGGCCCACGGGGAAAACCCACGCGCTCTTGAGCGGCTCGTCGATATTCCACACCGCCCGCATCGACGCACCCGAATGTTCCCGTTCAATACGGACGAGGCCTTCAAAGCCAACCTGCGGGCTCTCGTCCAGCTTTAGCCACGTGCCCAGGAGCGGCACGGCTCCCGCCATGGGGTGCTGCGCGCGCCAGCTATTGGTCTGCGCGTAACCACTCGAGGCAGGCAACGCGGCCGTTTTCTTAATAATGAAATGGGCAAGTGCTCTCTTATCAAAACCAAAACTCTCTAGTGCTTTCTCGTTTTCCAACAAATAGACAAGCCAGGCGTTTTGATCTTTCCAGATGAAATTGGATTTTTGCAAATTTGCGGGCAAGAGCGATTTTCTCACCTGCCCCATCAAAGCTCGCGTGTAAACACGATGCGCTTCGAGTGCGAGATAAAAAGCCACGGGCCGAGTTTTCGCAAATCCATCCCAATCTTTCCATTCGGCCAACACGCGATCAATCGCCACATCTTGCGAAGGATTGTTGCGCACTATCCACTGAGTAAAACCCTGCAGGTATCGACTATAAGTATCTAACTGCAGATCGTGCATGGCCTTCTGATCGTGCGCGTCGCTCTTGGCGAGATACTCTGTGATGCGGCGTTGCCGCGTATCTGAAGACCAATGGTGGCCAAAGGTATCGACGAAGATACGCTGATTTGCCGTTGCTATCGACGATACTTTGCCTGGCTGACGCTTAATCCAGAGGCGCTTGCGCTCCGATGGCGGGTAAAACCCTTGCCACTCACCTTGGATGGCGGGGACTGCCGTCAATGCTTCGATCTTGCGCCGCACTCCCGAACCCGACATGCGGTAGCCCACATTGCCGCGATTATCGGCGACTAAAACGCTTTGGGCCGGCGAGAGAAACTTATCCAGCGCCTTATTCATCTCTTCCCAGGAACGCGCCTGATTCACGTCCAAGATCGGCAAGCGCAAGCGGCTGGTGAAAAACCCCAGCCACTGCCGCGAAACTAGTTTGTCCTTACCGAGAGCACTGCGACCCAGAAGCGGTCCACGGTGGGTAAATCTCGCCACTCCCTGGACAGGATCCCCGCCGCGCACTTCGATGGTGTAAGACTCTTCGCGTATCGGCTTGAACACTTTTTTCCCGCCAACAATGGAGTGCACGTACGATTTGCCGTCTGCAGAGATTTCTTCTTCCAATAAATCGTCTACATCTTCGCCCACGTTGGTAAACGCCCAGCTCAAAAACGGGTTTCTTCCCAAGATAATTCCGGGGATACCGGGAGCGGAAACTCCGGCCACCCATTCCTTGGAACTAATCCGCAGCCGATTGGCGTACCAAATCTGCGGCACCGTCATGCCCAGATGCGGATCCCCGGCCAAAAAGGCGCCTGTTTTGCCCGCCCAAAACCAAGAATTACTCCCGGGGAAGTAAGAATCAGCCGCTACGGAATCGGCTAATAGCTCGTCATTTAGCGAGCGCGGAGCCAATTTGGATTTTGGGACTGTGAGCCGATGGGCCGGGGGCCCAAAAAGCGGCTTATTCCATGGGTGATCCTGCGGAAAGAGGAAACTAAACCAATCCGCCGGGACGTTTTTCTTCCAAACCGTCATCCATTCTTCGCGATCCGAGGTGCGCGTTAAATCGTCGACGAGCGACATCAGGATCAAAATGGTATCGGAGCATTGCCATTTCTCGGGGCCATGTGTGAGGACAATGTATTCCATTCCCCAACGCCACTGCATGCTGTCGATAAACCGATTCACGCCGCGCGCGTATGCTTCGCAAACGTTTCTCTCATCCGCAGGCAGTGCTTCCGCCGCACGCTTGGCGACTCCAGACCAATCCTCTTCCCGACGGCCGCGATCCCAGGCAATCGCACTCGGATGACTGCCAAACCACTCACTCAAACGACCCGACGCACTACGGCGCATCAAATCCATCTGAAAAATCCGCTCCGAGGCGACGACAAATCCCTGGGCCTCGATCAACAAATCCCAACTAGGAGCCTCGATGGTGGGAACTTTTAGCGAGTCCCAGTCGATTTTCGTATCGGCGAGCTGAGTGTAATCGGTCGCGAGCTGTCCCTGCCGGTGGGCAAAGTAGTAGAGTCCCAGCGTCGTCAGCGAGACCAAGAGGAGTAAAAGCGCCAAAATGCGTCGCAACCAAATCATGCTTGCTCGTTTCCCCAGAAAGTTTACCCAGATAGTTTGCCCAGATAAGAGGTGCTTCTATATAAAGCGAATTTCGCACCCACACAACCGCCATGGCCTTGCCACAGTGCATGTTGAGTGGCATTCTCGTCGCCATATCCAATCATGGGTAAGTAATTAAGTGACAATTCAAACCTGGCTGCAAAAACAACTCCCCTCTATTCCCGCTGCTTCAGCGCAGGCTGTGATCCAATTGACCGAGCAAGGCGCGACCTTGCCGTTCATCGCCCGCTATCGCAAAGAAGCGACGGGCAATCTCGACGAAGTCCAGATTCAGGAAGTCCTTGAGGCCAAGGAGACCTGGGACGCTGTTATTAAGCGCCAGGCCTTTATTCTTGAGACGATTACCGCACAGGAGAAACTCACTCCCGAGCTCAAAGAGCGCATTTCCAGCACTTTTGATTTAGCCGCGCTT
>JALHPX010000078.1 GCA_022842225.1 bacterium | reverse complement strand
CTTGCCACGGGCTACGGCGGGATGGTTTTGAGCCCAGTAGAAGTCGTACAAGCCATGGGCGCCATTGCCAATGGTGGCAATCTCGTGAAGCCGCAGCCGAAACCTGCCAAGCCCGAAGTCATTCGACGCGTTCTATCGCCGGAAACTTCGGAAAAAATGAAATTGGTCTTAGAGAAAGTGTTGATCTCCGGCACGGCAATGAAATCTCAGAGCAATCTCTATCGCCTCGCTGGCAAAACAGCGACGGGGTATAGCCACACGCACGTCGGGCATGATTCGCTGGCCGGTGATGCGAACATGGCGAGCTTTGTGGGGTTTGGTCCGGTGGAAAACCCTCGGGTCGTTGTCTATGTCGGCGTAGAGAATCCAGCCGACGGCAAAGGCGTACACGGTTCTTACCATGCAGCTCCCGTCTTTCGCGAAGTTGCCGAGAAGACTCTCCAGTATTTAAAGGTTGCCACGAAATAGATAAAAATTACGCGGTACGGGTCTCGAGACAGGTACCGCGTAATTTATTTATTCAAAATAGGTATAGCCCTGCATTCCGGCTTCGTAGAACTCGAGCAGTTCGCGCGCTTCTTGCGGACTCACACTGCCAACACGCACAGCGCGGTCGGCATCGCGGCGCATGCGGCTGACCAGTTCTTCTGGGGCGTATTGCAGATACGACAGCACTTCGCGCACGGAATCCCCGTCAATGACGTCATCCACGCTTGCCTTGCCATTTTCGTCGAGGCTGACGTGCACAGCGTGCGTGTCACCAAACAAGTTATGCAAATCGCCTAAGGTTTCTTGATAAGCACCCAGTAGGAAAGCGCCTAAGTAGTAAGGTTCGCCTGGAATGAGCTTATGGGTTTCAAGTGCTTCTTTGACACCGACCGCCGATGGGAAATTGTCAATTTTACCGTCGGAGTCGCAGGTCAGATCCGCCAGGATCGAACGGCGCGTAGGCACTTCCGTCAGCCGGTGAATCGGCATGATGGGGAATAATTGCTTAATCGCCCAGCTGTCTGGCAGCGATTGGAAGACCGAGAAGTTACAAAACACCGTATCGGAGGTTTGCTTCGACAAGTGGTGCAGATCTTCGGGGATGAATTCGAGTGTCTGCAGGATTTCGTATAGGCGCGATTGAAACGCTTTCGAGAGATTCTCGGCAAACGCCCGCATCTCCAAAGTCACATGGCCCAGGCTAAAGGCGCTTAGGGTCTCCTCCATGGCGCGGCTGGCATCGTGATACGCCTCAACCACCGTCTTGGCGTTGAGATTGTTAATCGCATCCATCAAATCAAAAAGCGGACGGGGAGCGTCTTTAGGAATCGATTTTGGCACTTCCACCGAACTGCCCTGAACTTCGCCAATCGCTTCAAAGACCAAAACGCTGTTATAAGCCATCAACGCCCGACCGGACTCGGAAACCAAGATGGGGTGGGGCACGCCCGCCTGATCGCAATTGCGCATCACACGGTAAACTACGTCGTTTGCGTACTCTTGCAGGGTGTAGTTAATCGACGATTCAAAGTTGGACTGCGAACCATCGTAGTCGATACCCAAACCGCCACCGACGTTCATGTAGCCCATTTTGGCGCCCATGCGATGGAGTTCCGTGTAAACGTGCGAGGCTTCGTCCAAGGCACGTTTCACGTTTTGAATATTGGTGATCTGACTGCCCAAATGGAAATGCAGCATGACCAAGCTATCTTGGAGGCCGCGTTCTTTAAGGTAGGTCACCGCTTCAATGAGCTCTGAGGTAGTCAGACCAAATTTAGAGCCCGTGCCGGCCGATGCTTGCCAGCGTCCCGAACCGCGTGCCGCCAACTTGGTGCGGACTCCGAGAATAGGCTTCACTCCCAATTGCTCGGCCATCTTCACCAGAACTTTGAGTTCCTGGAATTGTTCGACGACGGGAATCAGCTTCCGTCCGAGCTTTTGCCCGAGCACTACCATCTTCAAAAATTCTTCGTCCTTAAAGCCGTTGCAGATGATGGGCGTATCCGGGCCCGCGAGTGCCAAAACAGCGAGGAGTTCGGGTTTAGAGCCTGCTTCTAAACCGAAGCCCAATGGCTCACCAAACTTCACCACTTCTTCGACGAGGTGGCGCTGGTGATTCACTTTGATGGGATAGGCGCAAAAATAACTGGCCTTGTAGCCGTGGTCGCGGATAGCGCCGTGAAAAGCGCTATGAATTTCGTGCATACGATGCCGCAGGATGTCGCTAAATCGCAGCAGAAACGGCGGCTCTACACCGCGGGTGCGCAATTGCTGGACGAGCTCGAACAGGTCGATAGTCGTTTTATTGTCTTGTTGTGGACAAATGGCGACGTGGCCTAGCTCATTGATGGTGAAATAGCCGCTGCCCCACCTGTCGACGTTATAAGTGGCGAGGGCTGATTTAAGGTCCCAGTTTTTTTTGTCCATTACGTGTCCTATTAACTCAGTTTCGAGCTCAGGAAAAGCGCTCCGTCACAACCTTGCTTCCGCTCCCCGCAAAAGGGTAGAAAAGGGATCGCTATCTTATAAAAGCAATCCTAGAGGCTCAATAAGTTATATGTCATCCGGCGGCCCACAATCAGCCGTTCATATCCTCTTGGTTGAAGACAACCCGGCAGATGCACGTTTACTCACAGCACTGCTAAAGAACAGTCAGATTCCCTTTAATATTGAAGTCGTTACGGATGGAGAGGAAGCCACGCGCTATCTCACTCAAGCGGACCCTCACTCCACAGTCCAGGTCCCCGATATCGTTTTGCTTGATATCAATCTCCCCAAGAAGGACGGGTTTGAGGTCCTAGCTGAGATTCGCCAAGACGCGCGGGTGGCGGGTATTCCGGTCATCATTATTTCTTCGAGCAAAAACCCGGAGGATGTCCGCCGGGGCCAGGCGCTCAATGCCTCCGGATTTTTTGCCAAGCCCTCTGACATTGGGGACTACGAAAGGCTCGCGGAAACTTTGATTCAGGAAGAGTTTCCGCGCGCCATGCCCGTGCGATTCGCCGCATTTTCGAAGAAGAGCTCGCAGACTCCACTGGCGGCTGCGGAATCCAAAGGACGGCAATCCGACGACCTTTTCCGGCAAATCGTGGAGGCGGTGAAGGATTACGCCATTTTTATGCTCGACGCGCGCGGCAATATTCTGACCTGGAATGCAGGTGCCGAGAGAGTGAAGGGCTATAAGGCCTCAGAAATTATCGGTCGCCACTTCTCTGTCTTCTATCCCGAGGCCGATTTAAAGCGACATCATCCCGCGCACGAACTCGAAGTCGCGACTAAGACCGGTCGATTCGAAGAAGAAGGCTGGCGTGTTCGCAAAGATGGCTCGACTTTTTGGGCGCATGTCACCATCACAGCCATTCGCGATGCAGTTGGTAAGCTCATTGGCTTTGGTAAAGTTACGCGCGATTTCACTGAACGCCGCGAGTCTGAGACAAAGTTGCGCGAGAGCGAGCGACGGTTTCGGCTCCTGGTAGAAGGCGTTAAGGACTACGCGATCTTTATGCTTTCTCCTGAAGGCCTGATTGCCAGTTGGAATGTGGGTGCGGAGCGGATCAATGGTTACCCGGCTTCGGAAGTCATCGGCCGCCACTTCTCGATTTTTTACCCCCAAGAAGCGCTAGCGAGTAAACACGCCGAGCATGAGTTAGAAGTCGCCAAACGCGAAGGCGTTTACGAAGAAGAGGGGCTACGGGTCCGCCGCGATGGCAGTACTTTTTGGGCAAACGTTGTAATCACAGCCCTGCACGATAAAGACGGTGTGCTCCAGGGTTTTGCAAAAGTGACCCGGGATGTAACTGAAAAGCGCAAAACCGACGAGGCGCGCAGGAAATTCTCCGAGGAACTCGAGCGCAAAGTAAAGGAGCGTACCGAGGAGTTAGAGCAATCCCGCAGAGAATTAATCGAACAGCGCGATCAATTGAAGCGTTCGAACACCGATCTGCAACAGTTTGCGTACGTCGCGTCGCACGATCTGCAGGAGCCATTGAGAGGCATTATCACCTGCCATCAGTTACTCGAAAAACGTTTCGCGCAACACATCACGCCTGAAATGCAGGAGTACATGTCGATTGCCATCGAAAGCTCGCAGCGTATGAAGGCGCTGATAGAGGGACTATTGCAGTACGGCCGGGCAGGAGAATTATCGCTTACCGGCAATCCGGTGGATTTTAATCAGATCGCTCAAGATGCTTTGGTGATGCTCAAACCCGCTATCGACGACGCGGGAGCGAAAGTGACCTTTGGAGATCTGCCCAAGCTCCACGCGGACCCAGCGTTGATGACTCATGTTTTTAAGAATTTAATTTCGAACGCAATTAAGTACAGTGGAGAAAAATCTCCCGTTGTTGAGGTCAGCGCAGAGAAACAGGGCACTGCGTGGATCTTCACGGTGAAAGACAACGGGATGGGTATCGAGCCTCAGTACTTTGAACGTATTTTTGTGATCTTCCAGCGGCTGCACAGCGATCGGCGGAAGTATCCGGGCACAGGAATTGGTCTGGCGGTATGTAAGCGAATTATCGAAGCGCACGGCGGGACTACTTCTCTCGAGTCCACGCCGGGTGTAGGAACTACCTTCCGCTTTAAAATTCCTACTTGAGAACGAACAGCCGCTTAATAGGCGCGCTATAGCTCGGTGAAAAGAAAGCTAAGTAAAGCACGGCGGCGCAAATAGCTATCGACACGCCCAATCCACTTGGGTCCAAGAACAGGTGGACTAAGAAGATATTTAAAGCGATGGGTGCCAGAATCACCAGGGCCAGGGGAACAAGAAATCCAGAAAGCAGACAAAGTCCGCAAAAGATCTCCGTCCCTTTTAAGAGGAAAAAGAAATAATGGCTGGCCGCTAGTCCATTGAAGTACGTGGCCATATCGCCAGTCAGCGGGGGCGGAGTAGTGAAGAAGAAGGCAACGCCTCCAAAAAGAAAGAGTGCTCCTAAGAGAATTCTGACGACGAGTTGAATTTTGTTATGCATTTTTCCCCTTGATGAATAAGGATATCGCCGGAGTGGGGGCTGCGTCCAGCCAGGGATTCTAATAAAGGATGACGTAGGGCAGTACGACTCAAAATCTGCTCATTTCGGTGTTACTAATTGCCGTCCGAGCTAACTAGGGCAAAATTATCTTTACAGTCTCGGGCTTTTTTCACGATGGCGTGTAACGCCATTCCGCGTGCGGCCGCTGCTTTGCGCATCGCTTTTTCCAAGTAAGCTTTATCCGAAACGTATTGGGTCAGGCCGGTCGCAGTGGCCAGCATTTTCTGGAAGAACATCATTTCAGGCTTCAACAAGATGCGTTCCTCGTGGCCTTGCTGAAGTGCCGAGGTGAGGGCGGAAATCGCATTGCTAGAGTTACCATGGGCGTTGCGGAGTAATTGTGCAAACCGCATTTCATGCCCTGCTGTCGGATAATCCATCAGACTCTTTGCCCGAGCAGCGGCCCGGTCGAAATTCTGATTTTGAATTTCATAAAGAGTTAAGAAAAGATCGCGTAGAACTTCGGGGGCAACGCGCTCGGACTGTCCAAAATCGAAACTTACGAGTGAATTGCGCAACCAGCCACGGTGCGTGGCAAAGTTCTTTTCGTGCGGGTCTACGTCTAGGATTACTTTGCCATCGACGTGCTCCTTTGGATTTGCGAACGCCATCACCTCGTTGACGATTTCAGACAAAATTGCCTTGGCGAGTTTCTCCTTTGACCATCCGAAAAACGCTTTGTCCGGCAATGCATCCCAGGTTTTGCCCTCGGCGAATTCCTCGACGGTGAGGCCTTCCGCGCTCCAGTCATTCAACACTTTGGGAATCATTACGTTCATTCCACCACCAAACCATTTTACCCAAAGCGGTCGCGCCTGGATTGCCTGCCGATGGGCATCGCTATTGGCTACTTCATTTTTGAAATCTAGCTCACGCGTAACCAGCCGGCGGGTCTCTTGTTCGATTGCGGGTAGGCTGGAACGTCTTAAATCAGGATCGGCCATCGCACTATCCACCGTAGAGCGAATCACTTCGAATTCTCGTACTACGTCTCCCAAAATAAACTCTTTAGCGACTTTCAGAATGACGCGTTTGCCATTCGTCAGCGTAGCTAAGTACCCCACCTTTACTCCGCCGGAACCGACTTCCCCGTCGAAGTGGGCAATCTGCGCAAACTTATCCGGAGCCAACCTGGCGCGGATCCACTCGATGCCTCGTTGCATCTGCACGTCCTGGGCATCGCTCTTAAAATTATGAACAATCTGTCGGTATTCTTCCGGCAGCTTGAGATCCAAACTATCAACGAGCTGCGCCGCTTTCGCAGGCGTCACTCCACCGTGCTGGATCATTAACTTAAGCACTTCCGGACCGTTGGAAGTGCCATTGCTCTTCTTGGCTAACATCTTTGAAAGCAGCATTCCCTGCTCCAATGGGGAATGGGCGCGGAAGTAATGCAGCAGCAATCGTTGGAGCGGTGCCGGCATGTTAGGATCTTTCATCATGAGCTCCTTTAGCAGGTGCTCTGCCGCGGCCGGACTAGTGGCGATGCCGTCTTCGCCGATAAAGAGCATTTGATAGGCAATCGCTCGAGAAGGTTCCGCTTGTTCTTGCAGAAATTCCTTTGCTTCAGCAGGGCTAAAGTGGGCACCGTGTCTACGGAAGCTGCGACTGCGATTCTCGGAACCGTGGAAACGTTGCCTCACCTTCTTCTCTAGGTCGGCGGAAAGCCTGTCTCGATGCCCTGACAAGTAAAGTGCCAGCTCGGCGCGTTCGTTTGGCGGTAGCTTTTGGGAAAACTCAAAAGTCGCCTCTAGTAAGACTTTTCCCAGCTTATGCAACTCCGACGATTGGTTTTTTGACTTCTGGGATTCTAGTTCTTCAATTTCTTCTAAGCTGAGTGACCGCTGCTTGATGTATTCGTCGATATAGGCATCCCGATGCGCGGTCTTTTCGGGGAAAACGCGGTTCAGCTCTGCAATCAAGGGATCTCCCGTAGTTGCGGAATAAGCCGAGCGAAGTTGGAGGAGCAGGCGTAGTGCGCGATCGAATTCTCTTTGCTTTTCCTCTTCCTGTTCAGGATTGATCTCGTGTGCGGGGTCCCCTTTGAGCGTGAACCAAACCTCGCGTGCCTTTAACATGGCTTCGACCGGATTAGCGCTTTTTGAAATCTGATCAATGGCCTTTTTACCCCAGACTTTTTGCGCTTCTTTGTAAGCATCCCGCAATCTTGTTTTTCTAGCCTTGATGTCTTCCCGCGTTTGGGAAGGGTATCCAAACCGCTCTAAAAATTCTTGATACGCTTCATCCCGAATTTTGGGAGAACGAATTTCGCTCAGCTGCTCTGCAGCTAGAATGCGGCCATAGGCCGTCTTGAACTCTGTACCTTGGTAGTATTTTTCGCGCACGCGCTTGCGAATTTCGTTGTCGATTCCGGTAGACCAAGGAGTTGCGCGGCGAGCAGCAAAAAGAAGATCATCCGACGATCTCCAGCCGTCGACGCCGTGAGAACCACCTATATACGGAGCTTCGATACCAAAAGAACGCTCTTCACCATTGGGCGCGGTCCACTGCAAGATGCGGATTGCGAGTCTTGCTTGTCTTTCGTCATATTCGTCTTGGGGTTTCTTGGCGGCAGGTGCCGGCTTTGGCCAAGCGTCAAACTTGCCCATTTTTTCCACGAACAAATCAAAGAACTGCTCGCGATTGCGTTCCATCGAAAGCACGGAGCGGTTGTCATTGCCGGAAACTAAATCCATTCCGAGGCGAAGAGCAAAGTCTGGTTGGTGGAGTAGATGCACATCGATAATCGAAGCAATCGCCGCCATCTGCTCTGAGTTGGTTACCTTACGTAAATTGTGGGTGAGAAGCATGTATTGAAGCCGGTCGCTCGCTAAGCTCTCACCGATGCTCAGAGTGCGAAGAATTCCTTCGACCGGATCGTCGGCTCGTATCGATCGCTCCAGGGTTCTCGACCAGTGAGCATCCTTAAAGGCCGTTCTAAACTTATCGCTTTTTATATTCAGGCTGTCGCTGAAACTGGGATTTCCATTTCGGTAGATGCGCTTGGAATTTTGTTCGGCTATCGCTGCGATGCTTTCCAGTTCGATAGGGGTTTTTGTATCCTCTTGGGCAAACTTTTCGTGAACGCGGGCCCAGTCCGCATCCACTGCTGCTTTGACCAAGTGTTCCGACTGGTTTCCATCTTCCTTGTAGAATGGAATGTGTTGGCGAGCGGCCTGTTCATCGGTTGCGGGTGGCAACAGCAAGGCAGATACCTCTGCGCGTTTGGATACCGGTAGGTGAGAGAAATGATAACTATCTAGGTACGGCAGTTGGGGAGTGGATCGATTGGATTGGTGGCGCATCTTGAACGGGAGCGGTGCAAGGAACTTCCGCCCAATATCCGCAATGCTTTCGGCGTAAATGTCTCCCACATCTCTTTTTAAATCCAATAGCGACTGTTGGCGGGAAGTAGGGGGCCCCGTTGGTGCGCTGGGCTCAATTTTATTCAGCAGTGACTCCAAAATAGCCACATTGCTGGTTAAATCTTGGCTGTATTTCGCGGGATGCATTTGCAAGACCTTGGGGCGAATCTCCGACCATTTGCAATCAATAGCGCAGCGGCTCTCGAGCAGGTCTAGGGTCTCCGCTAGCGTATAGTGAGTGCGAATAGCACCATTAAAAATAATTTCTTGCAGATGCCGTGGAAGGATTTCTCGAACAATCGCGGCCTGGGCCGGCGTGAGAGTTCCCTGAGCCATTTTAGGTTTGCCCGCGCGCCATATTTTTGAATAGGACATATTGTACCTAATCTCTGCATGGTAGTTTTTGTCTAACTGGGTATGAGGATCAATCAATCGCTGGGCAAAACTGCCCCATTCCACATTCGGATTTTCCAAGGCGTGTGTAATGAGTCTAGCCAAAGCTAATTTTGCCGTACCTCCTTTTAGCTCCCCCGGAGGGATTCGCTTTTGCAGAAAATCCAACGTTGTTTCGAGATTCCCCGTGAGGCGCAATACGGCGCTCGTTGCACGGTGGTACATCTCCGACGCGGTTTCTGTGTCTGCATTCGTGTTTCCAAACCGGTTCGACAGCCGATGGCGATGGTCTGCAAATGCGTCTAAAATCTCTCCCACCGTTTCTACCGATGTCGCTTTATTTAGATTTTGAAGGAGAACGCCATTGAACGCTCCCACATCCACTTCGCCGATCCATTTGCGCAGATTGCTTTGTGTCAGAGGCTCGCCGATTTCCTTCTCGGCTGCATGCACTTGGGCTGAAAAAACCTGATTGAGCAATTGGCGAGAGGCGCGTTTTTGCTTAATGCCGCCGCCTTGCACTTGGGGCATGAAGCGGGAGACCATTGCCAGGTAGGCATCTCGATCGGCGGTTGTTTTAAGATCTTTCGCTACGGCAGTGAGTTCTTCGATGACCGCAATCTTCACTTCGGCGTCAGCCTTTGGATGCGTTGGCAGAAAGTTTTCTAAATAGCGAAGTTTGTCCCGAAGCGACATCGCGGGAAATTGATTTCTTTCTAGTTCTCTGTGGAATCCCCAGCGTGAGGACCGCGGGCCTTCTTCGGGCTTAGAGCGATCGATCTGTTCTGGGCCCCGATAGGGCAGAGAGCTCGTGCTCATTCCTAAGGCCTGTTTGGCTGTGCGTTCTCTGCGGACTTTCTCAATCAGTGGCTCAATATTGGCGATTCGCAACGCGGGGGCAGGGTGTTCATCTTGAAGCCGGAATAGCTTTGCCAAAATGGACTCTGGTTCTTCCTCTTGGGCCACGCGGACATGTTCCATGAGCTCTAAGAAAT
>JALHPX010000077.1:2873-9788 GCA_022842225.1 bacterium | reverse complement strand
CTCACGCTTTGCAGCAATCACCATCGGCTGGTGCACCGGAGGTGAGAAGTTTGGATTATTGGATTTGCCCATCGACATCCTCAAACGAAAGCTCGGGAGTGCCGGGGGGGATTTTCTCCAGGCCCGCGATGGCGCGCGTTTCCTTAGGATCGACTTCCAAAACCTTGCGGTAGCGTAGTGCCGCGCGTGCATAATCCGATTTCGAAACCAGAATTTCTGCTTGTCGTAAAAGAGTCTCAAGCCAGTAGCGGCTGGCTTCTTTGTCTGCTTCTGCTGCCACTTCGGGTTGTCCAACCAATTTCATCAATCGAGAAATCTGGCCATACATCATCCATTTGTTTTGGTCGCTGACGTCGTAAAGTGTCAGCAGCATGTGGCGAATTGCAGGCATGTATTCTTTGCGCTCTTCATTCACATCCGCCATCGCTTTATGACCAAACCAACTCAGAGGCCGTGCAAATAGCGCATGGCTGGCCAAGGCCTCTGCATTCTGCCAATGGGGTAGGTGACTAATGGTCACCGCACCAAACGCGAGGCAGGCAAAGGCGCCGAGCGAAACCGCCAAGGGCCGCGAAACTTTAAGCCCTTTGTCGACGAGAAAAGCCACACAAAAAGCAACTCCGACTATCGGCAGATACTGATAGCGGTCCGCGAATGTCGAATAAATTTGCTGCATAAACGGCTGAATGCCCGACACGGGCAGAATAAAAACAGCCGCAAAGACAAGTGCTGCCGCAAAGGCTCTGGGCAGCAGCGTTGCAAGCACTGGAATGCTTATCACTAAAATCGCAGGCGGCAGCCAGTAGGATATTTTCTGGTGCACCACCCAGTCGGGAGTGCGGCCGTAGTCGAGTGTGAGCCCTAGGGGGAAGAACCACTGGCGAACCGAGAACACCAATGTATCCATCGCAATGTAAATCCGGTCAGATAAGAAGTTTACATTGGCAATCCAAACCGCGGGCTGAGAAGTCAGCGTCCAAGCCGCGACCATCCCGCTTAGAACCAGGCCAACAAAGAAAGCTGGAATTTGTCGACGAGCACCGATTCCTACAACTCCGGTGGTCCAGACAAAAGCGGCCAGTGGCAACACAATCGCCGTTGGCTTAGACAGCAAAGAAAGCGCAAACGTAACTGCTGAGATGCTCAACAACAGTAGAAGGTTTGTGCGTTTCTCTGATTGAAATGCTTGGACATATGCCAAGAGGCTGCACAGAGCGAAGCATCCCATCACCAAATCCTTAAACGCAGATGCCCACGCCACCGTTTCAACATGCAGTGGGTGCAGCGCAAAGAACAATGCACCCAGAACTGCGGGCACGCGCGGCATGCGCGCTTGGAGCAAGAGCAGAAGGACTAAGCTTGCGTTAACGGCGTGGAGCAAAACATTCACGCCGTGAAACAGCGAGGCCGAAAGGCCTTCCATTTGTGGCCACAGCCATTGCTGAAACTGTGTGACGGCGTGCCACAGGGTGTAGGTCACCGGAATGTAAAGCTGTTGATAAGAGGTCCGCCAAAATCGGGCGATGCCTCGCGCCTCGAGCAGAAAAGGGTTCTGCAGCAAGTTGGTTGCGTCGTCGTGTCCAGGAAGGCGAATAAAATCAAATTGGACGCAAATGCCAAAAACCGTCAATACGACGATAGACGGGATAAAGAAAATAGAGATGTTGAGATTTTTTTTCATTGTAGTACGGGCTGTGTTGGATTTGGGTTAATTGAATACTCTGGCAACGAAAGGTCGATAAAATACGGCTCGGCCTTGCGCTGTCTACTCTTTAATTTGTTTTCCAGGATCGACCAAACCTGCGCAACGGTGATGCTCTTCATGCATACTGCATCGTCGCAGGGGGACAATCGGTGATTGGTGGGGCTCACGCAGGGGCTGCACCCCAGCTGATTCCAAACCGCGTGACTGCTCTCTCCTTGCGGGCCAAAAAGTGCGGGCGTCTCGGGTCCAAATAGGACGATAGAATCAACGTTTGTCATAGAGGCAAAGTGACCTGGTCCGCTATCGTTTGTGACCAAGATGTCACTCACGGAATAAAGCGCAAAGAGCTCACGCAAGCTGGTCTTGCCGGCCACGCTAGCACAGCGAGGATTGGAGATGAGTGCTGCTATCCCCTCCACCACCAGCCGTTCCGAAGGCGCGCCGGTGAGCAATACATAGCTATCTTCAAATTCACCGAGGATGCGCTTAGTTAGCGCTAGGAAATTTTCCGTCGGCCACTTACGAATAGGCAGCAAATCACTGGCGTTGGGATTGAGCAAAAAAAGCCAACGTCCCGCGCCATTGGCCTGTGGCCCCAGCTCCTGACGAATCAGGGATTCGACTCGCGCGATTTCTGTCGGCGTCGGTACAAACTTGGGATTCTCCACGTGAAGATCCGCCATCGGAATTTTGCCGGCGGGCTGGCTCGGATTTTCTTCAAACGCACACAAGACCAGCTGCAAGTAGGCTTTGGAGGTGTGGAGGAACGGGTTGTAGAGCACTCGGTGCGTGAAGAGATTTCCTCTATAGGGCGCTTCGTTCGTAAAACGGTGCAATCCGACTCGAGTCCGCGCTCCAGTTAGATAGGAGAGAATCGCACTTGCACGCGAATAAAACTCCATATCAATCACTGTATCAATCTTTGCGCGCCTGATTTTCCACAGATTGCTGACGAGAGTTCGGATAAAGGCGCCCAAACTCTTATGAGAGAGAATTAAGAGGTTTTCCTCTGGAATAAGGCCCAATAAACTGACGATGGCCCGATTTTCTTCGAACACCCAGAAATAAACATTCTGTTTACCTACTTTTCGAATCGCCGTTTCGATAGCACTATAGGCCAACACGCTAGCGCCTTGTTCGATTAGCTTGAGCAACAGAATTTTTTTTGGGCGAGCGGAACGATGAGAGCGGGAGGTCAAAGACCTCACCATGGTGAGTAATGCGCAAGTGGGAATTCCCGCCCACTTTTCGAGCCTCCGCATCGTCGATTGAGTCATGCGTGTATTTTGAGATGCGAGCGGAAAAAAGTAAACTGCTCTACTTAAGGAACGTTAAATGGATCACCACCTCTTGAGTCTTATTCTCCTGCTTCTTTTTTCCGCTGTTTTAGTGGTGCCCCTTTTTCAGAGAGCCGGACTGGGCGCGGTCCTGGGCTACTTGTTGATTGGTTCTCTATTAGGACCTTCTGGATTTTCTATCCTCTACGACGCACCAAGTATGATGCGATTTGCGGAGCTCGGCGTCGTGTTTCTGCTCTTTGTCATTGGGCTCGAACTCAAGCCGTCCCGCCTTTGGGCAATGCGTAATCAGGTTTTTGGTTTTGGTGCGTTACAAGTTTCAGTCACTACTGTGATCCTTGCATTGGGTGGCCGCGCTCTCGGAGTGGGGTGGACGGAATCGATCCTCGCGGGCGTGATGCTCAGTCTCTCGTCTACGGCGCTGAGTCTCCAAGTTTTATCCGAACGCAATCAGCTCAACACAAATTTCGGGCGAACGGCGTTTGCCGTTTTGCTATTTCAAGATTTAGCTGCCATTCCGCTGCTCACCATAGTGCCCTTGCTTTCGCCGGATAATCCGGGGGCGGCGTTTGATTGGAAAAAGGCATTGTTCCAATTTGCGATTCTAGGCGTTGCGGTCGGAGCTGGTCGCTATTTGTTGCGCCCCTGGCTGCGGTTTGCAGCTTCCGCACGGATCCGGGAAGTGTTTTTAGCGGCAGCATTGCTCGTCGTCTTAGGCGCCGCTGTCTTGATGGAAAGTGTTGGACTATCGATGGCACTGGGAACTTTTCTCGCCGGAATCCTGTTGTCGGACTCGGAGTTTCGTCATGAGCTGGAGACAGATCTCGAACCGTTTAAGGGATTGTTGCTAGGGCTCTTCTTCATGGCAGTCGGGATGAGCATTGATTACGGCGATCTTCTTTCTCGCCCCGTTTTTGTGTTTTCGCTCACTGCGGGTTGGATGTTCATCAAGTTTGCCGTGATTTATGTGATGGCTCGGTTTTCCAAAACGCATGGTGCTGCAGCGAGTTCGCTGGCACAGGTCCTGTGCATGGGCGGTGAGTTTGCGTTTGTAGTCTTAGGAGTGGTTGAGAAACTCCATGTTATTGATCCCAATTCCGCGCAAACTCTCACGCTGAGTGTGGCGCTGTCGATGGTCGCAAGTCCTATCTTCTATTTCATCCGCGATCAGTGGGCGGTCCGGGTCTCAAGCAGGGGCGCCAAAAAGTTCGATACTTTGCCGACGGAGCAACCACAGGTGATTCTGGCAGGTTTTGGACGGGTCGGGCAGATCGTGGGTCGTATTCTGCGTATTTATGAGATTCCCTACACCGCTCTGGAGCTTGATCCCGATCAAGTGCAGATGGTGCGGCGTTTTGGCGCGGAGACTTACTATGGGGATGCGTCTCGACTCGACCTCTTGGAAATCGCGGGCGCGAAAAATGCCAAGCTCTTTATCTTGGCGGTGGATGACGTCGAAAGTTCGCTGCGCGTGGCCCGAATGGTGAAGGAGAAGTTCCCTGGCCTTCGCATCATTGCGCGTGCTCGCAATCGGACGCATGCCTTTGAGCTCTATAATCTAGGTATTGAAGATGTTTTCCGCGAAACGCTCGGCACCAGCTTCGAGATGGCGGAGACGACGCTGGTGGCTCTGGGTTTTGAAACCTCAAAGGCAGCCAATATTATTCAGACCTTTCGCAAACACGACGAGAAGACGCTGCAAGAACAGCGTGCGCATCTGGGCGACGAAAAGCACCTCATCAAGCTCTCTAAGCAATCTGTCGAGCAACTAGCGGATCTCTTGCGTAAGGATAAGCGCGAAAATTAAGGCAACAGGGATTTAAAGAAGGGTGATCGCTCCGAGAGTTCTTTGACGTAGGGTAGAATGTCAGTGCGTTTGTCGCTAGCAAGATCTTTAAAGTCGACCCAGTCCGATTCAGGTACGTAGCGGAACGTAAAATTGATTCGACGGGTTTCAAACTCCGGAACGCCAATCTCAAAGCGAGTTTTGTTTTTATCGTCGACTCTCTGCACGCGGTGAAAGAGCGCCTCTTTACAAGTCTTGCCACCAAAAAGCTGCACACTTCGATCTTCTAGCCACTGTTGGAAATCAACAGTGGGAACAGATTGTCTGCCCGTGCTGTGAACAAACTGAAACAGCGCACGTTCGCCAAATGATAGCGATGCCACTGGTCCGGGTTCAAAATCGCGGTGCTCCCCCACGCGCGCGCAGTCGATCCATTTGCCGTCGATCTTCTTGCTGCCGTAGTAGTTAATCAAACAGGTATTAAGTTTCCATCCCGCCGGCACATCTGCCTTGGGAAAAATTCGCCGGGCTAATAGCTCAATACGATCGCAAAGCTGGCGCAGGACGGGCGGAAAGGGTTCGGCCCGTACCGAGCGCTCTTTGAGTCCGCGGGGAGGGTGGTAATACCCCAAACAAGCAAACTGCCAATTACCCAACCAATATACCGGACGTAGTAGCCAGCGTTGATTATCGCCTTCCGGCGGCGGGTTCGAAGCGGAGTACCGCTGCTCCCAGATTGGATGAATCGACGCTATGTAGTCCAAAATTGACTTCTTTTCGGCGCTAGACACAAATCCCGGCTGATAGAAAAGGCCGCTAGGTGGGCGAAGACGATTGTGGCTGTGGCCAGCGGACATGGCCAACGATTAGGTTTTTTTCACGCCAAGATCAATGGCTATTTTTCCACAAAAATCGCCACCGACCGCCCCTTCATTGGATAGAGCGATTCGTACTCGGGCACCTGCGACTCGATGGTCGTCTCATGACCAGGAGCCATGAAATTGCCGGTCTTTTCAAAGCGTGCGTCGGTATCGCCCTGCCAGTACCAATTTTTTCCAAGTGCCGCCGGCGGTAGCTTCATGCGGATGCTTCGATGCGACCAGTTGTACGCGACATAAATCGACCGAATCCCTTTTTCGCCATGCTCCTCGGCGTCGATCCGCATTCCCAGAAATCCCGTCCATGCATCGCTCATGTAGCCTTTTTCACTATCCGGCAAATCTCGATCTTCAGCCGAGCGGCCATTGGCCTGATACCAGCTTAAATCGCGTAAGCCATTGCCATCGGCATCCCTGCCCGTCGCGTAGCGCAATGGGCGGAAGCTGTCGTGCGCTTTCCTGAATGCAATGAGGTTTTTCACCGTTGTAAAGAATGGATTTTTATCGACGACAGCGATGGCTTCCGTGAGAGTCGTGGCTTTTTTGGGCCACGGGAAATAGTTGCCAATTGAATCAATGCGATAGGCGTTATTGTTGCCATTCTGCGAGCGCAGTACTTCATCTCCGGCCGCCAGCATCGGCACGCCGCCATAGGCAAGTAAAGTCATTGCCATGAAGTTGCGCGCGCCCTGGCGTTGCCGGGACTCCCGTTCTGCCACCGTGTCGCCGGGCTCTGAGTGATCCCAGGAGATATTTTGTTCTTCGCCACCGTCGGTCGGGCCGTAGGGATACGGCTGGTCATTTACTTTGTGATTGTACGAAACCAAATCTTTCATCGTGAAGCCGTCGTGAGAGGTGACGAAGTTCACCGAGTACATGGGGCCTTTAAGACCCGCCGCAAAAATATCTTCCGAGCCAGCAAGTCTAGCCGCCATCTCCGCCGGAGTGGGGCTCTCGATGCCCCATTTGTTTTCCGCTCGGCGAAGTGTGTCGCGGAATTTTCCGTTCCATTCGGCAAAACCCGCATCTAGGCTCGGGTGAAAGGGGAAGTTCCCCAATTGGTAGGTGCCCATTCCCACACCCCAAGACTCGGCGATCAAATCGACTCCCTCGCCACCGCTTGCCGGACGCGCGGGCACTTCCGCGATCGCGCGGTTGGGAACATTCGTCGGGTCCATCTTATCGAAGTGAAAATCGTAGCCAGCGCTTTTCGTATTGGCTGTGATCGGTGCTAGATCCCAGCGGAAT
>JALHPX010000077.1:0-2863 GCA_022842225.1 bacterium | reverse complement strand
GACTCCCAATTTGCGCCAGTATTTCAGGGAGTCCAAGATCGCTTGGGCTGCGACGGGATTGGCCGCGTTGAAGTTTGCCCCGCAACCTGTGTTGTCCTGAAAGCCGCCACCGTCGTCCCCCACTTGGTAGTAGGTGGCATTGTCGAGTGCGCGCCAGGAGAGCAACTTCGCTTTTTTGGGATCGTGATTGTTTCCGCCCTCAGCGGTGTGATTAAAAACAACGTCCAAGTAGATCTTCAGCCCGGCAGCATGAAATGCGTCCACCATCTCAACGAATTCGGCGATTGCACCACCCGGAACCTTAGAGCTTTTCTGCGACACAAACCTTCGATTGGGAGCAAAGAAACTAATCGGATCATAGCCCCAGTAGTTATTGCCTTCTGTCGTCGATTCTTGATTGGCGTCGTCTTGAAATTCAAAGATCGGCATCAGCTCCACTGCTGTGATGCCCAAGTGCTTGAAGTACGGAATCAGCTGCTTGAGTCCAGAAAAAGTGCCGCGCTCCGTGCTCACGACTCCAGGTGCACTCATGCTGATACCACGCACGTGTAGCTCGTAAATCACTTCGTCTTTAAACGCACGAGTAGGGAGTGGGTGAGTGGGCAATTTGGGATCCGCCACGATTACGCCCTTCGGCGCGATTGCGAACGAAGATCGGCGCCGATTAGTACCTGTTAGATACGGTGCTTCAGTGTCGGAGGGAGTAGTGCGCGTGTCATGCGACACTTCTAGTGCGTAGGGATCGAGCGCCGATTTATTGGGATTGAAACGATTTCCCGCCGCATCAAAATCTCGTCCCACTAAAGTGCCGTGCTGCCAATTGGGTCCCCAGGCGCGGTACGAGTAGTAGGGAAATAAAAATCCCGGCTTCTCCGCATCCGCCATGTTCCAGCCAGCACGAGTAAGATCTGAAAACGATACGACGGCTTCCCAAATGTCGCTTGTGGAATCTTTTTTTAATTGGCGTGAGAGTTTTGAAATGCCCTTGGGAGCTGCGAATAGCTCGAGGTCAATCCGAGTCGCTGCCTGTGAATAAACTCGAAAGCGAATCAATTGCCGAGTGAAGTCGACCGAGGCGCCTAAGCCACTCGACGACACCAGCGTTGGGCAACTCTCAATTGCGGCGAATGCTGTAGTCGACAGCATCAGAAGCGAGAAAAAAAGTACGGTTAAAAAAAACGCAGAACTACGACGATTGATGAAAGCTCCCCAGCCCATTTTTTCCCCCTATCGGGGAATGTATTGAAGAGGTGGGGGACTGCCAATCCAAATCACCAAAAAGAATAACCAATTCCAAACAATCCATGGAATGCGTAGTTCGGCGTAAGCGCGACGCCCTGCGCTATCGGAATGTTTGCGTAAGCTGCGGTGAATTTCGTCTCGAGATTTAGAAACAGGCGCGAAGTTAAATAGTACGGATAGGAAACCGAAACTTGTCCGCCAACACCTGCAAGCGCGTACTGCCCACTAAAAACTCCATCGGCAGGCAGAGAGAAAGCTTGTCCTCGCACCGTGTTGATCGCGTGCGCTAAAACTATTCCCAGTCCCGATCGAAGTACGAAGCCGTGAAACATCCACGCGCGATTGATGAGCAGCAGGTTGTAACCGAAGGTCACTTTGAATTCCTGAACTTCGGGAGTGGTGTTGGAAAGATAGATTTTGTGGTGAATGAGTTCCAGTTCCCACGCGCTGTCTTTGTCCCACCACCCTAATCTCGCCGCGTAGTAGTAAGCCGGTGTGAGCGGGCGCGTATCGTAATGCGCGGTCATGGTGATTTTGGGTTGGTTCTCTTGGTAGAGAGTGAGCCGGCTCGGCACACTAATCGACGATCCGCCCAGTACTTCAAACTTCAAAGACGCATTCGCATCTGTAGCAACCAGTAGGAAAAACAGCGCCAGTACTGCCCGACCCATCATTGCACTCATTCTGAAGTATCCTTTTTTAGGAGATAGGGGGATTGTAAATGGCTGAGATTATTAAAGTAAATTCCCTTGTTTCCGTTCTCTTAAATAGGTTATGACGCACGTGTTCGTTATTTGGACCTCTGTTTCCATGCACAACTCGAAGCTTCTAAATTTACTGATGATTTTGCTTTTTCTCGCGGTGAGCCAAGCAGCTGCCGACAACGAGATCACGGAGCTTTGCCCAGGCCACCTCTGGATACGCGCGCCCGAGAGAATCACGCTTTCTGACAACGAAGCCGTTTTGGTCTGCGGGGTTCGCCACAACCCCGCGTGGGACAATGTGCCGCTCAATCAGGCAATGGTGCACCTGCGAGCGATGTTGCAAACGCGCGGCTATCACTTTGCAAAACTTTCCCGCGAGGGCGATCGCGATATCGTCGATACCGGCAAAAGAGTTTACGTCACAGAGAGCTTAATCGGTGGCAGGCCACCTACCGAATGGAACACCGGCAAATTCAGAAAAGTGATTGATGAGCCACTCACACCCGCGTTGCTCGAAGATTATCAAAAGCGCGTTGAATCGAATTTAAAACACCACGGTTATGCCTGCCCCAAATTGGAGAGCCAGGCCTTTGCCGAGTCGGGCCGCATTCACCTGACGATTCATCCTGGTTTGCTCGGGCGTGTGCGCAAGATTGAGATCGATCCCGTTGATCGTCTGGCACCGGAAGCGCTGACCCGTTTTTATGCTTTTGCTCCGGGAAATATTTACGATTCCTATTCGCTTATGCTGTCGAGTATGCGCATGGAAGCTGATGGGATTCTGCAGAGCACCTTCTTTGAAACCAAGTGTGCCGGTGAATCCGTAGATGTGCATCAGAAGCACTTGGCCGGTGCACCCCGCATTTTGCGCATGGGCAGTGGGATTAACACCGAGCGCGGTTTTATTGGTTACGTCG
>JALHPX010000076.1 GCA_022842225.1 bacterium | reverse complement strand
TTCATCGGCACCATAATTATCCGCCACGGCTTTCATTTCCAAATCATCGCTGATGATCAATTTGGTGAAACGCATTTCCTCGCGCAGGAGTTTTTTCAAAGTGCGCTCAGACATGGTGGCAGGATACTCGGGATCTAATTTGGGATTGAGAATATGCGCCGTCATGATGGCATCCACGCGGCTGCGGATCACGCGACGAAACGGCAGCAGCTCGATCTTCTCTAGTTCTTCGACCGATTTGTCGACGACGGGCAGCACAAAGTGAGAATCCTCTTTGGTGTCGCCATGGCCAGGAAAATGCTTTGCAACCGCCATTACGCCAAACTTTTGCAGACCGCGGCATACGGCGGAGCCCAAGCGTCCGCAGACTTCTGGATCGCTGGAGAAAGCGCGGCTCTTGATAATGGGAGAATTGTTGTTGGTGTTTACGTCCACAACCGGGGCGTAGTTGATATTGATCCCCACGGCGCTGAGCTCTCTAGCCAAAACCGCGCCAAACTCATAGCCAATCTTGGGCGAACCAATATCGCCCAGGTGATCATTGCCCGGAAACTTGGTGAATGGCTTTACCAACCGATTCACTTTTCCGCCTTCGTGATCGATCGAGATAAAGAGTGGCGGCGTTTTACGGCCGCGGCAGCTAAACTGAATCTCGTTGCTTAGCTCAGCTAATTGAGCCGGTGAATGCACGTTTCGTTTGAAATAAATCGTGCCACCCAGGTTGTAGTCCTGGATGTACTTTTTGAATTCCGTGGGGACGGAAAACCCGTCGAAACCCACGATAAACATCTGCCCGATTTGCTCTCTGAGTTCTTCTTTTGAGGACATTAGCTCCCGATCCCGTGCTTATAAGAATTATATTGAGCGGGAAGGAGGCCGGCAAGGTAACTTGCCCGCCAGCGAAGGCGTCGCGTTATGCCGTGGGCTGACGATTTCCACTGACCCCAAGACAAGTGTCCGGGAGCCTGGGACCCTAAAACATCTTTCGGGGTCCATTGAATTGCACTGACCAAAAGTCCCTCCGCTGTATTAATAAACGCCAGTCACAATCGGAATGCGGGAAAGCCGCGGATACGCGCAAAGTAATGCCTAAGCCTTTGGCACCGCTGCCGTTTTTCGCCCTCTCTAGGCCAATATTATGCTGGCAGCTTCCTTGCAGCTCATTGGGGCACTGGGGTGAGTATGGGGTCGTTCAAAGCACTTTTGATTTTCGTGGCTACCTTTGCGTTTGTGAGCAACGCCGAAGCAGGCTGGTTTTTTAGACGGCGAGGCAATCCGGTGCCTAGTCGCAATAATCAGCTTGTTCAGCCAAATGCGGGCACGCAGAGAATGGTGCGCATGCCAGCCTGCCCGGCCGGTACCTATCTGTGCCCTCGTTGCCACGCGTGCCATCCGCAGGCCGGCGCTCCTGCCGCAGCCGTTCCGAATCAGCAACCTTCCAACGCGGTTTCGCCAATGAAAGCAGGGATGCCCATGCCTCAAGTAGCGGCTGCGCCTAGACACAATTCCGACCAAGGACAATCAGCTCCACTGGTTAATCCATACCGTTCTCCAAGTGCGGCTCCTCAAGAACCGGCTGGCCAGCCGGTTCAACCCCGCGGTACGGCGACAGTAAAATCTGATTTGGAAAAACGTTTTGAGGCGATCAACAAGACCTTGGTTCGACCAAGCACGAATAAGCCTACTAATGAATTCTACGGGAGCTGGGTCGGGCGCTGCATTTCTCGCCAAGTTAGTATTTCGCCAAAGGGAAATCCTGAGTTCACTCTTTCAGACACTCAGACGGACTACTTAAGGCAGGAAATCAATGTCGGTACACCCGCCGTACAAGGCGAGAATGTAGACGTTTTGCCTGTAGGAAAGGCGCTCCGATTTGGTTTACTGGTCGAACCAAAATATAATGCGGCCCGGGGACAATTCTTTACGGAAAATCGAGAAGCTTCGTCTAATCCAGTGGAATTCTCGCGCGATTTCCTACGCGGATTCCGAAACGGAATCGGTGGCGGCCAGGTAATGGTAAATTACACAACTTATCGTAACACCAGGATGGGGTTTTATAAGTCCGGCGAAAACCCGCGCTTAGTTTTCTCTTCCAACAGCCTGCAAACCTATGACTCGGTGGCCGGCGCTCCGTTCGAACAATTTCCTATGAGAGAAAGTAATTACGTTTGTGTTTACATGCCGGAGAAAGAAGCGGAAGCGCGAGCAAAAGAAGGAAAGGTCCTCTCGCTGGAAGACTTGACCAAAATCGACCCATAGTTTGTGCGGACTACTTAATCTGAGGCGGAAATTACTCTTCGTCTTCTTTGGGAGTCCGAACAATCGAGCGCTTGTTTTGGTCCAAGACGCGCTTACGCAGACGGATATTCTTAGGAGTGATCTCTAAGAGTTCGTCATCCGCCATCCAAGCAATGCTGCGCTCAATCGTAAGATCGGGCACCGGCGTCAAAATGACGTTTTCGTCACTTCCAGCCGCGCGAATGTTGGTGAGCTTCTTTTCCCGGCAAACGTTGATATTGAGGTCGTTGGGACGATTGTTTTCGCCTACGACCATACCTTCGTAAACTTCCATGCCAGGACGGACGAAAAGTTTGCCACGCGATTCCAAATTAAACAAAGCGTAAGGGGTCGTATCGCCATTGCGATCCGAGACCAAAGCGCCGTTTACGCGATCGATAATATGACCTCGGTGCGGCACATAACCTGTCAGATACGAGCTCATTAAACCCATGCCGCGCGTATCGTTGAGGAATTCTGTGCGGTAACCAATCAAACCACGCGAAGGGATATCAAACTCCAAGCGCACGCGATCGGCGCCCATTTTCACGAGGTTGGTCATTTCGGCTTTTCGAATGCCAAGTTTCTCGGTGACGATGCCGACGTTGCTCTCTGGAATATCCAGCACGACGTGATCGAGCGGCTCTTCCACTCCGCCATCCTCGCCTTTGCGAGTAATGACTTTGGGGCGACCGAGAGCAAATTCAAAACCTTCACGGCGCATTTGTTCCGCCAAGACGGCAAACTGCAATTCGC
The DNA here is from genome assembly GCA_022842225.1 of bacterium. Classification (GTDB taxonomy): domain Bacteria; phylum Bdellovibrionota; class FAC87; order UBA2466; family UBA2466; genus JALHPX01. The sequence continues at coordinate 6,769 of JALHPX010000076.1, read as the reverse complement.
CGCGGCCTTTTAAGATGAAAACGCCGGAATGTTCGGTCTTTTGCATTTCGAGCGCGACGTTGGTGCGCAATTCGCGCTCCAAGCGATCGAGCAACATGCGCGAAGTCATCGGCTTACCGTCGCGACCTGCATAGGGCGAAGTGCTCACCAGGAACTCAATCGAGATCGTGGGCTCTTCAATCTTAATGCGAGGAAGCGGTTTTGGATCCGCAGGATCACAAATCGAATCACCAATGCGCAATTCTTCGATACCAGCCACGATGCCGATATCACCGGCTTCGATTTTCTGGCCGGGGACCATTTCCATTCCCTTGTACTGTAAAAGTGCGGTGACTTTAGCGTTCTTCGGAATGCCGTCGGCTTGCATCAGCGCAATCGGATCGCCAATTTCTAATTTGCCGGCGAAAACTTTACCAATCGCCAGGCGGCCTAGGTAATCGCTGTAGCTGGTGTTAGACACCAACATCTGCAATCCACCGTCGTAAATCTCCGGGCCCGGGATGTGTTTGATGATTGCATCAAACAGCAGCTTCAAGTTCTTCCCTTCCTGGGGCTCGTCGTACTTGCTTACGGCAATGCGCTTACGGGCGTTGGTGTAAACCACAGGAAATTCAAATTGGTCGTCGCTGACGTTGAGATCGAGGAACAATTCGTAGATCGATTCCAAAATCTCATCCGGGCGGGCATCGCTACGGTCAATCTTGTTGATAACGACAATGATCTTCCGATTGAGTTCTAAAGCGTGCTTCAAAACGAATCGAGTCTGCGGCAGCGGGCCTTCTGCGGCATCCACCAGCAGCAAGCAACCATCCACCATCTGCAGTCCGCGCTCTACTTCTCCACCGAAGTCGGCGTGGCCAGGGGTGTCCACAATGTTAATGCGAACGCCTTCGTACTCAATCGAAGCGTTTTTCGCGGTCAGGGTAATTCCCCGTTCGCGTTCAATATCAATACTATCCATGGCTCGTTCAGCGACTTGTTGATTGTCGCGAAAAAGGCCGCTCTGCCACATAAGGCCATCTACGAGGGTGGTTTTGCCATGATCGACGTGCGCGATAATCGCGATGTTTCGGATACGAGGATTTGTTTTCATGCGGGATTTGTAAAAAATTACTCGTTTTGTTAGAAACCAGCACCTCATCATGGATAGAAGAGAAAATCAATCAGAAGCCCGTCAAGATTCACGATCTGGGCTTCGTCTTTTGATTTTGCAGCACCCCAAAGAAGCGAAACGCCGAGGCGGCACCTCAACGATGGTCGCTGCCAACCACCCTCTAACCCGCGTGCAACGGGGTTTGGGTTGGCCAAATTTGAAAAAAGCCTGGAGCCGGGACGGTAAAGACGCGCTTAGCGCGGGAGGCAAATGGGCCGTGCTCTATGTCGGCGGCCGAGGAGAAGCGGCAAAAGTTGGCGACGAACCGGGCGTGTACGAAATCAGTAAGACCGGCGTGAAGGCCGTTGATTTAAGCGAGAGATTTGAAGGGGTTGTCCTAATCGATGGCAATTGGAAAGAGGCCAAAACGCTGTGGTGGCGCAACGCCTGGCTGCTTCGATTAAAGCGGCTGGTTCTGGTCCAAGAGAAATCCTCGAATTTGCGGGCCCGCCGTGCCGCCAACAAAACGGCCCTTTCGACCGCAGAATGCGCTGCCTACTGTCTGAAGTATTTGGGAAATCGGCCGGATTTGGCCGAAAAGATTTTTCAAGCTTACGAGCAGGCGCTTACTTCGCCTGAGCCAGAAGCTCCAACACCCGGTCCAAAACCTTCATCCGCACGTCCTCCAACGAACCGTCCGTCGTAAGACCCGCGGCAAAGCGGTGTCCACCGCCGCCAAAGTATTTGGCTATTCCCACGACTTCCGTCGTTCCGTAGCCCCGCAAGCTGACTTTGACTCGCTTTCCGGGCTCTTCTCGAAAAAGTAGCCCAAAACGGATCTGCTCCAGCGCACCCAGAGAATTTACAAAGCTCTCGGTATCCTCGACCGAGGCGCCGTACTCCTCTCGCACCGCAAGTGGCACCGTGAGTACCGCCACCTTGCCGTCGCCTAAGATCTCAAGGCGATCTAAAACATTGCCCAGCAGCCGCAATTTTGCCGCTGAATCCCGAGAGAAAAGTTCGCGAAAGAGTTTTTCGGGCTCCACGCCATTTTCAATTAATTGGGCCGTGATCCGGTGAGTAGCGCCTGAAGTGCGGCGGTAACGAAAGCCGCCCGTGTCGGTAAAAATCGCGGCATAAATTGATTCGCTCATGGCGGTGGTGAGCTTTACCTGAAGCGCTTCGAGCAAGCGGAACACCAGCTCTCCCGAGGCGGCCGCGGACTCGTCGTAAAAATAAAAAGCGGATTTTTCCTGAGTGGGTGGCGGCACGTGGTGATCGATAAAAATGAGTTCTTTGGCAGCGGCTTTCACTGCCACATCCAGCTCGCCCAGCATCTTGGATTCATTTGTATCGACGATAAAAGCGATATCTACAGACTCCAGCTGAGTGCCTGGCTGCCACACTTGAATGACTTTGTGAGGATCCACGCCAGAGAACTTTAGCGGCGTATCGTGCAAATTCAGAGCGAGAGACTTTTTCCCTAGCGCTATGAGCCCTAGGTGAAGTGCAGTCTGCGAGCCAATCCCGTCGCCATCCGGCATGCGATGGGTCGTTACGAGAAAGCTGCGAGCTTTGCGGATTTTGTCGCAAACCTCTGCCAGTTTCACCGCTTCTTACCTGCTTCTACAAACAGCAGGCGAAGTTCGGTGACGAAGTGCTTGAGCATTTCGGCTTCTTCCGCCGTTAAGTTGCCCTGAGTCTTGGCTTGAAGCAGCGAGAGAATATCAATGTTTTGTTTGGCCAAGCCGAGATTGATTTCTGTTGGTTTGCCCGTTTGCGGATCCTGAATTTGGCCAAGACTAATCATCGCGCTCGTGGCGAAGGAGTAAACCAAAGTGGGGAAATCAATGTCAGTGGGGGCTGCATCTGCGGCCGCTTTATCGTGCATCACGAATCCATCGCCCTTTTTCTCTTGGGTTGGCGGCGATCCGGCACTTGCCGACGATTTTTCGTCACTTTCGTCGGTGCGGTTACGTTTATCAATGACACGAAAGCTTGGTTCGTCTTTACCGGCGTCCATCGGCATCTCCTTTGATTAACAACCTCGTTTTGCAGTATATACCCATGACTGGCCTGGCAAGGAGCTATGAATGAAAAAATTGACCACGTTACTTCTGGGTATGGTGCTGACCCTAAATTCCCAAGGATTTGGCGAAGATGCCTCCACTTCTGAGGAAACATTCCCCAATGGCAGCGGCTTTGTTTCGCCCCTAGCCGTGGGGATGGATTTGCAGTTCCTGCCCACCCGTTTTCCGAATTATTCCTATGCCCCGGGCATGCAAACCAACCGTATGGGGATGGGTGCCCGGCTGGGACTCGAGTATCTGCCCTTAGAGGGCAAATACGGCAAAGGCGGCATCGGAGCAGGCGTAGGCTTTACGCGTACCAGCAAAGTCAGCGTCAATGGGAACGGAAGCTGGTTAGAAACGATTCCTGTCGACGTCTATGCCACCTACCGCTTCGATTATCTCGATGACCAGTGGTTTGTGCCGTTTGTAAAAGCAGGCTTTGAACGCCACTTTGCCCGCCAATTGGCGGCTCCGGAGATGACTCGCTACAACGGCCGCAATCTCGGTTTCGGCGTGGCGTTTTTGTTAGACCGCCTCGATAGCAGTTCGGCCACGCAGCTCGATGCTTCCACGGGCATCAACAACACGTACCTCACTTTTGAATACCTCATCTCCAGCCAAAGCGGCGGCTCTCAGATCAATCTCGCGCGCGACGAAATTCGCATGGGATTGCGATTCGAAATGTAAATCTACAGATCAAAACAGGCTGGGGAGTTCGTAGTTTTCGCGGAACATGCGCCAGCCGTTGTCGACGACCCCTATGCGCTCTTTCCAGTCTGGGATTTTTGCGAGTTGCGGATCGAGGACCGCTTTAAATTCCTCGAACGGGATTACCCAGCTTTCGTACCAATCTCTATCCACTGGGTCCTTTAGACCAAAGGCTAAAAGCTGATCGCGAATGCCGTGCTCTCGTTTGCGTAGTGTGAAGGTGATGGACTTAGGTTCTACGCCGACTTTGCTGCCCATCTTGCGAATCGATGCGGCCACCCAGAAGAAGTAGTCGCTGCGTACCGCGCCGTTCTCGTCGAGGCCCATGAATTCCCAACTGCCCTCGCGCGCAAGCGGCTCTAAGTAGCGTAGGGGTTGTTCGTAAAAAGAATGCGTGTAGGGCACCTGAGCGTGCGCCTGGAAAATCTCTAAGAGTGCTTTGGGATCCTTATCGAAGAACCGAGACATCTGCCCCGTGCGGTGTTCAAAAACTCTATCAAGCGTTGCAAAGTTGTAGGCCCAAAGCGGCAAATGACTCGACCACGACGAAAAGGCTGACGCACCCTCTGGGCGAATCTGCAGCTGATAGGGGCAGCGATAAGCGTAGAGAAAATGCGACGCTAAATCCACTCGGTAGAACTGCGGCATCTCAGGGAAGAAGCTAGCCAGCGCGTGGTTGCCGACCAACACCTCTGAGAGCGGGTAACGCTCGGATAAATCTGCGAGCGTGGTTTGAATGATGCGGCCATCGTCCAGGCCATGGGAATAAACTCGACCCGCCAGATCGCGTTCAAATAGCCGCGCGCGAGAGGAATCTAGAGCAACAGCAAAAACTCCCACGCCTTCTTCCCCATAAGGAGTGCGCATATAAAACCCGTGCGACTTCTGCTGGGCGATCGCGGTAGCAAGGGAAATCAGCTTCAGCACATCGCGCTCGACGGTAATATTGGTCGCGCGAGAGAACTCGTACTGTGCAATATACCGACTGCGGGCGTCCTCGACTTTTTCAGGCTCGGTAGAAAAATGAAACCAAGGCAGTGGATAGATTGCGGGTCTAGCGCGATCGCCATCGGAGGCGCCGCCAAAACCAGAATACAATCGCAGCGTCGAGCGAATGAGTTTCGCGCGCACGCGGTCATCGCCCTGTTCTAGTGCCGCTTGCATTTGATCACGCGACCAATCCAGTGGCCCCTCTACTTCGCTGAGGTGACTCCACGGCGGTTCCGCGCCAAAGAGCTCACGAATTTTGCCAGCAGCAAGCCAGGTAAAAGACTTTAAATCGACGATTTGATCGAGATTGTGGCGAGCAATGTCTTCCCAATAGTAGTCCAGTGCGTCCGGGCCTTTAGGAAAGTAATTATCGCGCAGCATCGAGGAAAACGCCGTCGCATCCGTGCGACGAGGCAGTGATTGTTGGATCAGCAGCATGCAAGCAGTGGCATTGTCGTTGGAATGCTCAAAGAGATTCTCCGCACGAGAGCCAGTGCGACGGTAACGACCGGACCGGGGATCGAATTCAAAAAAGATGCGGTTTGCGTTTGCAGGCCCGCCGCCAAAATAATTCCAAACTTCAATGCCCTCCGCGGGCCCTAAGGAATGACGGGGCAACTTGGCTTCGCCCGGATAAGGACGAGGCAGTGCAAGAATGTGAGTACGCATTTCCGTCGCAGGACTTACAACCGAAAAAACAGCGGCGATAAAGAGGATTAAGCGAGAGAACAACTACCCTCTCCACCGAAAGCCCCGACGACAGCGACAGTGGTGGAAGAATTCAAGGATGCGAGCGGGTTTCCGCGTAAATTATTGGTGACGAAAAGCACTCCGGCAAAAAGCAACGCCAGCGCGATTAACACGTTAATTCCGCTGTTAATCCATTGCGGCTGGACGCCCGGCTGCGCTTTGCGAGCGTCGATTTCAGATCGAATGGTGCGGTACAAAAGCCACGGCCCGCCGAGAGCCATGCAGACTCCCAATGCAATTAATACCCAGTTTCCAAGTTCAATCGGATGCATAAACCCGAGCCTATATCGACGACCCAAAACGTGTCGACACCTTTTAGACATGATAAACTTATGCCAACCATGTCTGCTCAATTCCTACTCTTTGACACGCATCCCATACAGTACCGTTCTCCCGTCTTTAGGGAGTTGTGCAGCCGTATTTCGGGAACCGAGATCTTGTTCTTTAATCCTCAGTTCGACGGCAATAAGTGGTGGTTTCACGAGGTAGGTAAGATTCCGAAGCAAAATTGGAATCTACCGCTGATGGAGGGGTATCCGAGCCAAGTTCTCAACTTAGGCCAGCTGCCGTTACGCGAGCGCTACCGCAAGCTGAAAGAAACACTTTCGGAAGTAAAGCCAAAGGCCGTAGTGATCTTTGGCTATTACCTACCCGAGCATTGGATGATCCGGATGCTGGCGACGCGCCTTGGCATTCATACTATTTTTGTCGGCGAGACTTTTCAAAGCTCGCACCACCGCTGGCGCCGCCCGATTCAAACCCGGTTTCGCAAACTATTCTTCTCCGGAATGGACCGCTTTGTTTCGATTGGTAAAAAGAATTTTGAGTACTACCGCTCTCTGGGAATTTCTGAAGACGCGATTTTTCCCGCGCATTACTGCGTCGACAACAATTTCTTTCACGCTTCTCCCACCGAAGCTTCGGCCCTTCGTAAAGAATGGCGAGAAAAAAACAAAATCCCCGCGGGCGCCTTTGTCAGCCTTTTTGTGGCCCGTCTTTTCGAACGCAAACGCCCCGGCGATGCATTGGCGATCCATGAGCGCCTCACTAAACTCAAAGACTACCGCACCGTCTTTGTCGGCAATGGCCCCATGGAAGAAGCACTCAAGGAACAAGCGGGCAAAAACAAGCGCATCCACTTTCTAGGCTTTCAAGA
>JALHPX010000075.1 GCA_022842225.1 bacterium | reverse complement strand
CCGACGGCGCAAACGCTCGATCCAAACTCGCTCGCAACGAAATCCGCGTAGCTGCTATGGCTTCTCAAGATGGTGAGATGGCCGAGGGGCATCGCAATATTGGCAGCACCGGCCACTGGCAGTGCCTGTTCCAACACGAAAGCTTGGGCCAACTCTCCGAGACCGCAGTGCAATTAGCAGTCGATTTACTGCGAGCCCCTCGCGTTCCGGGAGGAGTTGCCTCGTTGATTTTATCGCCCGCGATTGTCGGGCTGCTCTCGCACGAAGCCATTGGACACACCGTGGAGGCCGATTTCGTCCTCTCTGGATCAGTTGCTGCGGGAAAGCTGGGACAAAAAGTAGCAAGCCCTCTTGTCACTCTGAGCGATTCCGGCCAAGTGCCAGGGTGGCAGCACGGTGGCGGCGACCTGTTGGTGGATGATGAAGGGGTGCCCGTTCAGCGGACAGTCGTTATCGACAAAGGCATTCTATCGTCTTATCTGCACAACCGAGAATCGGCCGCGCACTTCGGCGTCGCCCCCACCGGCAACGCGCGCGCGTGGCTCTATAACGACGAGCCACTGATTCGCATGCGCAACACCTACATTGAGCCGGGACAAACATCGCTTCAAGACATGATCGCGAGCACAGAAGATGGCTACTTGCTCGATGGCGCCCTCGGGGGCCAAGCGGATGCCACCGGAGAGTTCATGTTTGGGGCGCAGAAAGTGCATAGGATTAAAAACGGTAAGCTCGGCGAGATCTACCGCGGCGCCACTATCTCGGGCGGTGCTTTCGACGTTTTATCGTCGGTAGATGCCGTCTCCAAAGAATTCCAGTTAGATTTAGGTTCGGGCTATTGTGGCAAAGGCCAACCCGCAAAAGTCGACGCGGGCGGTCCATACATTCGTTGCAAAGCAACCATCGGGGGCAAACAGTGAATCCTCCTCTCAAATCCGAGTCAGACCTCTTAGAATCTTGCGGGTCCAAACTATTGACAGCCGCTCTCAACGCGGGCGCGGATGCCGCTGAAGTTTGCGGCAGCTACGCACAAAAAACCAAGATCGGTTTGGAGAAACAAGATTTCCATATGGCGAGTTCCGATGCGGGCTTCCATCTAGGAGTCAGAGTGTTGAAGGCCGGCAAGCAAGGCTTTGCCGCGACTAATTCTACCGACGCCAAAGATCTCAAGCAGATTGCGGCACGCGCCGTAGAAATCGCCACTTTTTCGCCCGAGAATCCGAACAACAAGATTATCTCGTCGAAAAACGTAGAAACCCAATCCAAGAATTCGCTCTGGGACGACGCGCTTTTTCAGCTTTCCCTCAAGACTCAACAAGATTGGACAAAGCTTCTCGCAGAAGAAGCCATGCGCGATAAAAAGTTTCGCCTGAACGAGGGCTCCGTGGAGATCGGCGCGAGCTTGTTCCTTATTCAAAATACTTTGGGCACCCACAAAATAGAACGCGACACACACGCTGCGTGGAGCTTGATGGGCATGGCCGTTGAAGACGATAAAATCACAAGTTTTGACTATTTCAGCCAGCTATCGCGCAAGGCCAGCGGCGTTCCGGATCGCATTGCCAAATCAATTCAGAGTTTCACCAAGGATGTCATCGCCACTTTGCGCCAGGCGCCGTCCAAAACGTACGAAGGGCCCGTTGTCTTTTCCCCCCGCGCCGTGATCGAGATTTTCTTAGACGGAATTTCGTATCACTTGAATGGCCGCGTTGTTGCCGACGGCATCAGTCGCTGGTCAAAGAAGAATATAGATACAAAAGTTCTCAATTCTAAGTTCTCTGTACGCGATTTACCGTGGACACCCGAAAGATGGGGCACCGCTTATTTCGATCGCGAAGGCACACCCACGTCCGAGCGCGCTGTTTTAGAGAACGGCACTTTGCGCGGCTTCTTCCTCGATTCGTACGCCGCAGCGGCAACAGGAATGCAATCCACTGGCAACGCCGTGGGCGGCCCGAACTCCGTGCCGTCGGTCGGTTCTCACACGCTCAGCGTCGACGCGGGAGATGTGTCTGAAAAAGACCTCTTCGCTGCGGCTGGAAACGAGTTCCTGGTGGTCCATCGCTTCTCTGGCCAGGTGGATTCGGTCACAGGAGATTTTTCTGGTGTCGCCAAAGGCGGCGAATGGTGGCGGGGCGGCGAGAGAGTTTGCTTCGTTCAGGAAACATTGATTTCTGGGAATGTTTTCAACTGCTTAGGCGAAAAACTCATGGCGATTTCGAATGTTTCCCAGGTGGTAGATTCTGGCGCGCAATCGCCATTTCTGCTTTGCGACGGAATTTCTGTGACCAGCGGTAATGCCTGAGTCTCTTCAATATCCCCGTAAACTCAGTTAGTTAGCACCCTAAAAAAAACAGATAAATTTTACTCAAAAAAAGTCTTGCTTCTCCCTAGGGGACTGAGTACTACATGCGCATCGCAGTTAACGCGTTTGGTTACTGCAAAAGATTTTAACGACTTACGTTCCCTCCCCAAGGGAACGTAAACCCCCAACCCATGTAAGGGGCGATTCTCGAAAGAGGATCGCCCCTTAGTTATTTTTAGGGGCCCACCCCCCTTCTTAACCGCACCGCGGCATCTCATTCAATCCCATTACCTCAGCTTGCCGGATGGGTTCCCATTTCGCATGATGGCATCAATCGAGGTGAACACCGTGAGCCAAGCTAAAGCACCCAGCCAAACCCAGGCACTCCCATCCTTTACCCGTTCTATTTTTATGGGCGATATCCTCAACGAATTGGTAGCTCCCTACCCGACGCTCAATCCGGATGAGCAGGAGGTCCTCCGGCTCACGTCGGATGCGATTACAAAGCTGTCGAAAGAAGTCAGCATCGACGAAATTGAAGAGACGAAGAAAATTCCTGCGGAGGTCCTGCAAAAGGTGCGCGAGCTGGGATTGTTTGGCGCCATCATCCCCGAGGAGTATGGCGGTTTCGGGATTTCAAATTCTGGCTACGTCCAGATGATGGCCGATCTCACCCGAGTCGAGTTCTCCCTCTGCGTGACGGTTGTCTGCCACCAATCCATCGGCCTGAAGGGCCTGTTGATGTTTGGCAATGACGAGCAGAAAGCGCGTTTCCTGCCAAAACTCGCAACGGGTGAAATGATTGCTGCTTTTGGACTTACGGAGCCCGGTGCCGGGAGCGATGCCGGCAGCATCCAAACGACCGCGGTGCCTTCTCCCGACGGCAAAGGCTACATCTTAAACGGCAGCAAGATCTGGATCACCAACGGCGGCTTTGCCGATTTCTTTACCGTGTTTGCGCGCACGCCGCACCTCGCGGGCAAGGACTCGAAGAAAAATCCCATCACTGGATTTATCGTCACGCGCGACATGGCGGGATTCTCCACGGGCGCAGAAGAAAAGAAGATGGGAATCGTCGGCAGCTCGACGGTAGGACTCACTTTCGACAACGTCTTTGTTCCCAATGAGAACGTACTGGGTGAACCCGGCCAAGGCTTTAAGGTCGCGGTTTCGATTTTGAATAACGGCCGTCTCGGAGCTGCTGCAACCTGCACCCTCGGTGTGCGGCAGATGATCAATAAAGCCATGGAGCACGCGCTGGGGCGCAAACAATTCAATCAGCGCTTAGCCGATTTTGATCTGATTCAAGGCAAGTTCGCCAACATTCTCCTCGATAACTACGCTGGCGAAGCGATGATCCGCGTGACGGCTGCTGGCATGGATTCTGGCAAGATGGATTGCTCGTTGGAAGCCGCGATTTGCAAAATCTTCTGCACCGAAGCGGAGTGGAAAGCCGCCAATGAGTGCCTGCAAATTGCCGGCGGCACCGGCTACATGAAGGAATACCGCTACGAAAAGCTTTTGCGCGACAGCCGCATTCTCATGATTTGGGAAGGAACGAACGAAATCCTGAGATTATTCATTGGGCTTTCCGGACTCCAAGGCCCTGGCGAGCAGCTCAAGGAAGTTTCCAAAGCGCTGACTCAGCCGCTAGAAGACGTGCTGCATTCTATCGGCGTCTTGAGCGATTTCGGGGTGAAGTGGTTGCAGCGCAAAATAGCGGTCTCCGACAAATTAGAGCGCGTCCACCCGCTGTTTGAGACCGAGATCTCGATTTTCGAGCGCTATACCGCGAAACTCGCTGATCTCGCGCAACGGTCGATCACCCGCTACGGTAAAGAAATCGTCAAAAACCAATTCGAAGTAAAGCGGTTCGCCGACTGCGTGATCGATCTTTACGCGATGTCTTGTGTGCTATCCCGCGCCAGCAATGCCATCGAAACGCGCGGCGAGGAGTCGGCCAATCGCGATATTTGGCTGGCCAAGGCGTTTGTGCGCAAAGCCCGCCGCCGGGTGGCCGAAAATTACCGTCGTATTGAAAAAAATGATGACGAAGTGGAACGCCAAATTGCCCGTGCTTTCTTTGACAAAAATGGCTATCCCGCTCACTGTCTTTTTCTCGATGAGTAGAGCCTGTTTTTGAGTAGAGACTATGTTTGAGAGCCTTACAGATAAACTAATTCAGACCCTTCGCACCGTCAGCGGCAAGACCCGCCTAACGGAAGAAGTCCTCGATGAAGCTTGCCGGCAATTGCGCACCAATCTGCTCGATGCCGACGTAAACGTAAAAGTGGTGAAGGATTTCGTTCAGGCCGTTCGCGAAAAAGCGATGGCCACCGACGTCCAAAAAAGCCTCACTCCCGAGCAGCACTTCATTCGCATTGTTTACGAAGAGCTGCGCCAAATCATGGGCAGCAAGGCCGCGGAACTCAATTTGCGCGTTCGCCCACCCGCTGTTTTCTTGATGGTGGGCCTCCAAGGAAGTGGAAAAACCACCTCCTCCGTCAAACTCGCCAAGCACCTTCGCGATAAGGAAAAAAAGCGTGTCCTGCTCGCTTCCGTCGATATTTATCGTCCGGCAGCCATTGAGCAGTTAAAGGTGCAGGCCGAGAGCCAGCAGCTCGAAACATTTGAAAGCCCCGTAGTCGATTCCGTGCGCGCTCGCGCAATGTTGGCCAAAGAAACCGCCATTCGCCAAAACGCCGAAATCCTCATCATCGACACCGCAGGCCGCCTGCATGTCGACGAGGCCATGATGGAGGAGCTTCAAGATCTCAACTCCTTCTTTGGCCCAGCCGAAGTATTGCTTGTTCTAGACGGCATGACCGGACAAGACGCCGTTCAAATCGCCGGACAATTTCAAGAGCGCCTGCCGCTGAGCGGCGCCATTCTTACAAAGCTAGATGGCGATTCACGCGGCGGTGCCGCCCTCTCGGTTCGCGCCGTCACGGGTTGCCCCATTAAGTTTATCGGCGTCGGTGAGAAGCCCCAGGACCTGGATGTCTTCCATCCCGATCGCATGGCTTCGCGCATTTTGGACATGGGCGATTTGCTTTCGCTGGCAGAAAAAGCCAAGTCCACCTTGGACCCGGCAGAGTCTCTGAAGCTCGCGAAGAAGGTAAAGAAGAACGAGTTTACCCTGGGCGATTTCTATCTCCATTTGCAGCAGATTAAGAAAATGGGTTCGTTTGAGAACCTGCTGAAATTCCTCCCCGGCATGGGCCAGATGGCAAAGCAGATTCGCCAAATGCCCCCACCCGATGCCGAACTGAGGAAAATTGAGGCTATTATCCTCTCCATGACCCCCGGTGAACGGGCGGATCATAACGTTTTAGATGGTAGCCGCCGCAAACGAATTGCCCGCGGAAGCGGAACGGAAGTCCAGGACGTGAATCGCTTAGTGAAGCAATTCCTGGAGGCCCGCCGAGTGATGAGCAAGATGTCAAAACTGCCTATGGGAAAACGGGGCGGGTTGTGGTAGCTAAACCTTTGGTTTAAGTATCTATTATTAGAAGGAGCCTCTCTAAATGGCGACAGTTATCCGGTTCGCCCGTCACGGGACAAAAAAGAAACCTTTCTACAAGATCGTCGTTCAGGACCATCGGTCCCCACGTGATGGAAAGTTTATTGAGAAGGTCGGCTCTTACGATCCGTCGAATAACGATGCGATCAGTCTTCAGCGAGAACGCTTTGAATATTGGGTAAGCACCGGGGCGCAATTGTCGGATGCAGTCCGCAAACGCACCAAGGGAGTGCTTAAACAGTGGGGCCTAGGTGGCGAAACACCTGCAGCAGAAGCTACAGCAGCGCCCGTCGCGAAAAAGAAAACGGCAAAAGCTCCAGCTAAAGAAGCCTAAGATTTAGGTTTCTTTTTAGTGTGAGCGCTCCGTCTAACCTTCGCCGGGCACAGGAGGGGTTGTGGAAGAATTGCGATCGCTAGTGGAATGCATGGCAAAGGCGTTGGTCGACGCGCCCAATGAGGTGCGTGTTGCTCAAATCGAAGGCGAGCAGACCACCGTTATCGAGTTGAAAGTGGCCAAATCCGATATCGGTAAGATCATCGGCAAAGAAGGCCGAACTGCCCGATCTCTCAGGACTATTGTCGCTGCCGTCTCTACCAAATTAAAAAAACGTTCGGTTTTAGAGATTTTAGAGTAAAACGCCTGTCGATGGCGTGGATTGAATTCGGCTGGATCGGCAAACCCCATGGCTTAAATGGTGGATTTTTTGTAACGGGAGACACCTCTCCCGACGCCGTTCTTGCGTCCGGAATTCCTGTCCGCTTTAAATCGCCCTCCCCCGAAGCAGAGACCCACGAACTTTTACAGGCCCAATGGATGCCCAAGGGCTGGAAACTCACTCTGAGTGGCATTGAAAGCCCCGAGGCGGCGAAAAAATTGAAAGGCACTCCCCTCTTTATTGAGATGGAAATCAATGAGGGCGACCCAAACTCTTTTTTCCCATCGGAACTGACAGGCTTCACTGCGGTTGATTCCTCGGGAAAAACACTGGGTGCCTTGGAAGGCGTAGAGCGCTTACCAGCGGGCCCCGATCGCTGGTGGTTCGCAGGTGAAAAAGAGTCGTGGTGCGTCCCAGCGATCGCCCACTTCATCGCGAATGTGCGAAAAAAAGATCGCATCATTGAAGTTACCAACATCCAAGAAATCCTCGAATTATAAAGGTTCCTTTAATGAGCGGGACTCAGTTTCATTTCCTCACCCTTTTTCCGGAGCTCACGGACGCGTACATGTCGGCCAGCATTCTCGGTCGGGCAGGAGCGCGCGGACTTTTTACAAGCCATTCGCATTCCCTCCGTCGATTTGCCAGCAATAGCCACGGCACCGTGGACGATGCTGCGTTTGGCGGCGGCGGTGGCATGGTGCTCAAGGTGGATGTATTAGTCGACGCGGTAGAAACGCTTCGCAGCGAATTCCCCGCGCCCAGGCAGAAAACCATCTACTTCTCTCCCAGGGGACGCAAACTCAATGAGCCGCTCGTGCGAGAGCTTTCTGCGGAACCCACGCAGTGGCTACTGGTTTGCGGTCACTACGAAGGTGCGGACCAACGTTTTATCGACGGATGGGTGGACTACGAAATTTCTCTCGGGGATTTTGTTCTTACGGGTGGTGAATTGCCCGCACTTGCCTTTGCCGATGCGCTCGCGCGCCAGCTCGAGGGCACCGTTAGCCACGATAGCCGCGCCGAAGCGGAATCGTTTAGCCTGCGCTCGGAGTCGGGCAAGCCCCTCTTGGAGTATCCGCACTACACACGGCCTAGAACCTTCCGTGGCTTAGACGTTCCTGAAGTTCTATTGTCGGGAAATCATCCCGCGATTGAAAAGTGGCGCAGACAAGCCAGCGAAGAAATTACCGCTAAACTGCGTCCCGATCTGTAGATTTCGCCACGCCCACCACGTACAATTTTAATAGGGGTGGAAAATGGGTTTACACGCTCTTAAAACGCCGCAAAAAGACCTCTATCTGCTTATCGATCGAGTAAAGACAGGGCCCCTCACTATAGATGAGGTTCTGGATCTATTTCATAAGCAGAAAATCGTGCACTCTACTCCGCTCTGGTACCCAGGGTTGTTAAACTGGGTCACCGTCGGCGATATGTCCGACCTCAATCGCCGACAAAGCAGCGGACCTCCGCCGATTCCCGCACCCTCCGCCAGCTCCGCACTCTGGATCCATTTTCAAAACCAGGTGATTGCGATGTCCGTTGAACGCGTGCAGCAACTGGTGAAAGAAAAAAAATTTCGCCGCGGTGATTATGCGTACTATGGCGAAACGCAAACCTGGATACGCGCAGACCAACACCCTCTGCTAACGTCTGTGTTTTCTCCGGGCGTCTCTATTCCCACTACCAAATCGTAACGCGGTCTTTTTCACTAAAGACCATTGGGTCGCCCGGCTTGCACGAGAAGGCCTCGGCAAATCCTGGCTGGTGCTTCACTTGTTCATTCACCCGCGCTTCAATCAGTGCATGCGGATCAACTTTTAAGAGACGCTCGCGCATTTTCGGGCGCATGACCCCACACCACAAACGAGCGTACTGCGTGAAGAACTCTTTTTTCTTCTCGACGGCGCCTTTGCCTTCGGGGAAAGCTACCGAGTATGCGAAAGTCACGCCTACGAGATCGCCAATGTTTTCTCCCAGAGTGAGATTGCCGTTGTGGCCCGCCTTTTCAAATTGCTTGATCAGGCGATTGCCGCGGCTTTCGAATTCTTTCAGATCTTTCTTCGACATCCATGGACGCAAAGCGCCTTTTTCGTCGTAGCGAGAACCCTTATCGTCGATACCATGACCAAGTTCATGGCCAATCACCACGCCTACCGCTCCTAAATTTGCCTCTTCTGAGAGCTTAGGATCGTAGAATGGATATTGCAGAATCCCAATCGGCATCACGAACTTATTATCGGGGGGACTGTAATACGCATTAACGGTCAAGGGCCCCATTTCCCAGCGCTTGGGATCTCTCGGGACTTTGAGTTCGGCGATGTCTTTTTCCAACCGAGCTTTGCGCCAAGTTTTTACGTTCTGATACGGCGTAGTCTCAGAATATTCCGCTGGCGGGTTGAAATCCCATTCAGCGTCATTGGAGGGCGAGACCAGCTGCAGGAAGGAGGCCTTTACCTTTGTGATGGCCGCTTTCTTAGCAGATGCTGAAAGCCAGGGATTCTTCTCCACGCCCGAGATGATCGAGCCACGGATTTTCTCCGCTAACTCAATAAATTTGGGCTTGGGAAAATCTGGGAACATTTTCGGCAGTAGCTCCGCGTCGAGCTCGCGTTCAAAACTATTCATCGCCAAGGTAGTGCAACGCTCTTCGCGCACGGGGCGCTGATTCGGTCCGCCCAAATGCTTTTTCTTGAACTCAAACCACTTCTTGTGAACCTCGGGATAAGCATCGTCCATCTCATCGCTAATCGAATGCACGACATAAATGGTCTTTAGGATTTCGAGTGGCTCTTTCTTAAGCGCTGTCTCGACAACCTTGAAATTCGCGGGAGTCAGATCGCGGATCAAAGTGCCTTCTGGAATGCGCTTGAGGAATTCAGCCATCTCAAACGAGGGATATTGCTTCAGCAAGGCGGCACGCGTGATCGAAGTCTTTTTGTTAAACAACTCCCGAAAATCCGCTGGAGTAGGAAACGTTTTCGAAAACTTCTTTTCAAACTCCACCATTTCTTTGGCGCGCTTGGCAGCGTCGGGCCACTTCACGGTGGTGAGAGTAAACTCCACAACGTCTTGAAAATCCTTCAACACCTCGGGCTGCGAATAGTACCCGCGCTCTGGCAAGGTTTGGAGATTAGCTAGGAAATAGACATCGCGCTTAAGGGGATCGGCCAAATTACTTTCGGTTCCAAACTGGATGAAGCTAAACTCCGGTTGATCCATTTGCTTCGCCACGAACTTTAAAAACTCGGGCCGGGTTTTGATGTCGAGGACTTGTTTAACGTCCTTCTCTACCAATGCTTTTTCTTCCGCCGTTGAGGCTTTTTCATTCATGCAAGCGTTG
>JALHPX010000074.1:9494-9895 GCA_022842225.1 bacterium | reverse complement strand
ATAACCAAGCAAGACCAAATTGACTAAGGTGCAGACAGCTGTCGAATAGATCAGCATTTCCATAAGCACGTCCCTGCGAATTAATAGGTTCTAATCTATTTTTTTGCATATCTGGGGCCACTCCTTTTAAATGACTCTCACAACTAAAGTTGTTCATAGGGGAGGGTTTGGGATGCGAACGCTTACTGGGGTCTGCGCTGTTTTAGGGTTCTTTGGATTTACCGCTTTGGGGCAAGCTTCACAATTCGTGCAGCCTGCGACAGCGGGTGCTTGGAAATCGCTCACAAGCCAGTACGAGCCAGTTTCTCTCACCGCTGATCTGAGCAGCTTTGAGGAAAAAGAAAAGACGGCTCTTAAGAAGCTAATCCAAGCGACCGATCTCTTGCACGAACTTTACCTGC
>JALHPX010000074.1:0-9484 GCA_022842225.1 bacterium | reverse complement strand
TGGCAGCCCGGAACTGCGTGTAAAACTCGCCAAAGACAAAAGCCCACTCGGGCAGCTGCAGCTTAAGTTCTTCGATCAAAACACCGGACCCTGGGCTCAACTGCACGAAGATGCCCCCGCGTTTAAAGGCGTTCCCGCCAAACCCGCTGGCTCTAATTACTACCCGCTCGACATGAAGAAAGAGGAGTTTGAGAAGTGGGCCGCCTCGCTCTCTGAATCGGATCGCGCCTTGGCGACGGGTTGCTATACGGTGATTCGCCGCGACGGTGGCAAATTGAAGTTCGTTCCGTATCACGAAGCCTATGCCGAGTGGGTCAAGCCCGCCGCCGCGCTCTTGAAAGAAGCAGCAGACGGAGTGAAGAATGCGTCGCTTAAAACGTTTCTTTCTAGCCGCGCCGACGGACTTTTAACGGATGATTATTTTGCGAGCGACGTGGATTGGCTCAATCTGGATTCCAAAATTGACATTACTTTTGGTCCTTACGAAACCTATGACGACAAACTATTTGGGTACAAAGCTTCGTATGAGTCTTTTATCGGAATTGTCGACGATGCCGACTCTAAGCGTCTGGCCGGTTTGGCGGGTGAATTGCAATTTTTAGAGAATAATTTGCCCATGGCCGATCGCTACAAGAACCTAACCCTCGGTAAAGCCAGTCCGATTAAAATTGTGAATCTGATTTACTCAGGCGGCGATGCACGGGGTGGGGTGATGACAGCTGCCTTTAATCTGCCCAATGACGAAAAAGTTTTGGCCCAACATGGCAGTAAAAAGGTGATGTTGAAGAACGTACAAAAAGCGAAATTTGAAAAAATCCTCACACCGCTAGCAAAGCTTGCCGTGCCCGCAAAAGAGTTACGTCGCTTAGATTTTGAAGCTTTTTTTACTCACATCCTGACCCACGAGCTCGCGCATGGACTGGGGCCCCATGACATTGTTGTTGGCGGTAAGAAGACGACCGTTCGTCAGGAGCTGAAGGAACTCTATGCGGCTATCGAGGAAGCCAAGGCCGATATCCTGGGACTCTGGGCTTTGGAAAAGCTCATCGCCAAAGGTGCATTGCCCAAGAAGTTGGCTGAGACGATGTATCCCACTTACTTGGCGAGCATGTTTCGTTCGGTCCGGTTTGGAATTGAAGAGGCCCACGGCAAGGGCACTGCCTTGCAGTTTAATTACCTCGTAGAAAAGGGCGCGGTGAAATGGAATTCAGAGACTTCGACATTCTCTTTGAACGCGCCAAAAATTGCCGAAGCCGTGCAGGATTTGACTCGCGAGCTTCTCACCTTGCAGGCAGAAGGCTCTTATGCCAAAGCTAAGCAGCTGCTCGATAAGTACGCGCAGGTGCGACCAGAGATGAAACGGGTACTCGATAAAGCGCGCTCGCAGCCCGTGGATATCGAACCGATCTATAGTTTTTAGTTGGGGGTTAGATGTTGTTCCGGGTTTTTATTTTAGTCTTTTTGCTGAGCCCATACGCGTTCGCTGATTTTCCGATGATTCGGTTCTGGCGCGGGTATGCGCAAGACACAGCTACTCGCGATGGTTTTCGTAAGTTGATCAACGAGGAACTCATTCCCGAAACCATTGAAGTGGGAAGTCGTCAGGCAGAAGATGAGCGCGGACTCCTCTTTTACTCGCCCTTCATGCCGTCGTGGAATACGGCGAAGCGGTTTCACCTGCCAGAGGAGATGGCTATTCTGGTTTATAAGTCCGCCGATCACTACGACAAGATTCGCCAGACCGAGCGCGGGAAGTCGTATGGCCCTCTGCATTTTATCCACGGTTTGTTTGCAAAAGAGCCAAGGCAAGATGGCAAGGCGAGTGGCAGTCTCGTAGCCAAACCGTTTACCAAAGTCGAATTGCAGGTGAGAGACGGAAAAACCGAAATCGCGCCCGCAGCTTATTTTCTCGGCAAAACCCCGGTGGATTGGCAGCGCGGCTTTGGTCTGGTCCGCATCCTTGCACACAAAGCTGGCTATGCCTCCGCAATGAATCCCGTTGTCGTCGGCCAGCATTTGGGACGTATCAATAGCCGACGTGGGCAGGCGGCTTTGCGATTGAGTTACGCGGTTGTAGCTGTGGAAAAAGATCGACTCATTGAATACCTTGTTTTTCCAACGCAGCGCTCGCGGTTGCGCGCGATTGAAACGCTACGGGTGTGGAATGAGCCGTGTTACTCCGAGTTAAACGTACTTAGGATCGAAAAAGAGCCGTTTGGCCGTACGTTTATTCGCTCTGGAATGGGCGTGAACGTCGGGTTTGACCCAGGCCTGAGTTGCCCCACCCAGCTGCCCAAATCTGAGCCGTAATAAGGTCCACACCTTTGTAAATCCTGGATACCGCTGGTATTTTAGAGGTTCATTTTCTCAGTGAACCTTTTTCAACCCGTACGCGTCTAACAGATCAAACGAACCAGGAGATGGATATGAAGCCATGGACAGCAATCATGATGGTTGCAATTCTGTTAAGCGGCGCGGCTTTCGCGGCCCACGATGGAGAAGAGGTGGGAGTACTAGGCAAACGCCTGATGCGCGCCTTGGACCTCTCAGTCGAGCAAGCGGCACAAGTAAAAGAGATTCGCGGCAAACACAGAAACACCATCGCGCCCTTGCGCGCTAAGGTGAGAAAAATGCGCGAAGAGCTGTTAACCGCGTTGCAAGACCCGCAGAAGGGCGGCGACTATCAAAAGAGCCTCAATCAGAAATTCACTCAGTTGGAAGCCGCACGAGCCGAACTCAATCGCGGCCGTTTCCAAGTGGCGCTGGAGATGCGCGAAATCTTGTCGCCCGAACAGATGAAAAAAATTAAGGGCCTAAAAGCCTTTCGTGGCATGCACCACGGCGGCGTCGATAAAGAAGACGACGAGAAGTAAACTATGCCTCCCTTGGACAATCGACTCGTGCCGAGCAAATCGCAGACAGAGCAGCAAGCTTTTGAAGCTCTTTACTATGAGCACGCGCGATTGGTCCGGGGAGTGCTGTTTAATTTAGTCGGCGAGCGATTCTTAGATGATTTGACTCAGGAAGTTTTCGTCAAAGTGTGGAAAGGGCTCGCTCGGTTTAATGCGCGCTCGAGTTTGCGCACGTGGATCTACCGGGTGACGGTAAATGCCGCGATGGATTTCTTGCGCCGCGGTTCGCGACTGGAAGTTTCGGGAATCGACAAGGCTCGTTGGGAGCGCATGGCAGAGTCGCACCCCAGCAGTCTAGACCGCAGTGAGAATCGCCAGGCGGTGCAGGTTGCACTGCTAGAGTTAGACGAGAACCACCGTGCAGTAGTGGTCTTGCATTACTTAGAAGACCTTTCGCTTGAGGCGATCGCTGAAGTTCTAGAGGTTCCAGTTGGAACAGTGAAGAGTCGTCTACATAACTCGCGGGAAAAGCTGCGAGAAATTTTTACCAAGATGGGGATTAACTATGAATCCTAAGCCCGATCTACTTAAGAAGTTTATGAGCCAGAACCGTCCTACGCCTGCGGAGAGCCGTTCCGAAGAGGTAGACGCCATCTGGGCAAAGATCCAGGATGGCGAGCGGGGAGTGCCTATAGGCTCGCGCTTTGCCGTGCCGTTGTGGATGCGTCTTGCGCCTGTCGCTGCTGTTTTGGTTTTGATGTTGGTAGCACGCCCGGAAGCAACGCGGTTGCAGCCGTTTGTGTCAGAAACAGTCGAGACCAGCGATGGTTCTGATTTTGGGTTTCTCGACGAGGAAGGTCTAGATGAAATTTATCTTTATTCGGCCGCACTCCTTGAAGAGCCGGCGCGCTAAAACGCGTTTGCTTCCCGTCATTCTATTCGTGACTGCTGGCGTAAGCGCTCTCGCCATGGGCGAACCCGTTTACGATCTAGATCAATTGCTCGATCAGGCGGGTAGAGAATCCGAAGAGATTCGTAGCTTGGGTATGTCGCTGGAGGCATTGGGCGCTGAGATCCGCGCGCGCGATATCGACATCGCTCCCTCGCTGACGGCGAGTTTAGTGCAAACCCAGGATCAACGCGCCACTTTTAATCCCGGTCGCCGCTCACTTTCTCGCCAACTCGATTTGGGAGTGCTCCAGCCTTTTTCGACGGGAACCACCGTGGGGCTCACCGCTGGTTATGAATTAGCTAGCGTGGCTGACGTAGGTTCGAGAAATCTCGCCAACTGGCAGTTCACTCTGTCGCAGTCTTTGTGGCGGAATTTTTTTGGTCATGCCACGCGCGTTCGCCGCGAAGTGGACAGTGCCGAAAAGAAGCGCCGCCAGTTTGAACTCCTTCTGCGACGCCAACAGCTTCTAACTCG
This sequence comes from bacterium, assembly GCA_022842225.1. Taxonomy (GTDB): domain Bacteria; phylum Bdellovibrionota; class FAC87; order UBA2466; family UBA2466; genus JALHPX01. The sequence continues at coordinate 5,206 of JALHPX010000074.1, read as the reverse complement.
CATTGAGACCGCGTATTGGGATCTTGCGTTGGCGGAGCGTGAGATGGAAATCCGCCAAGAGAATTTAGCCCGCAGTGAACAAATGCAGAAATGGGTTGGCGAACGTATTCGCCATTCGGCGGCGGAAAAGACCGATGGAGTGCAAGTGCGCGCTCTGGTTACGACGCGCCAGATGGAGTTGCTCGATACTAAGAACACAATTGAAGCCGCTTGGAATCGTCTGCGGCAAGAGTTACCGACGATAAAAGTGGCCGCGTGGAAGCCGCGCGTTCAAGCTCTGGAGACCGATCGCAATCCCGCTAGCCTGCTGGCGGTGGATGACGGGGTAAGGGCTACTCCTAAGCGGATTGACGCCTTGGTAAGTAGTTATCGCGGTAAGGAAACGCGCGCGATGGCAGATCGAGAGAGAGATGCGCTACGACCCCAGCTCGATTTTGTTTTGAGTTATGGACGCAATGGGATTGAAAGCACTTTCTCTAATGCTTGGCAGCAGGCGTTTAGCAATAATTCAACCTTCACCCAGTTTGGATTCCAGTTTGCGATGCAACTCGGCTCCGACGTGCGCGACGGACGCCTGCGCGCAGCGGAGTTGCAAGCCGATGCTTTGGAACTCGATGCCAAACGACTGGGTCAGGCCTCCGATGTAGGTTGGGAGGATCTCAATCAGCGTATCCGCTTTCAGCGGCAGAATATTGAAAACTCCCGCAAGCTTGCCGCTTTGCAAATTCAAAAAACGGAAGAAGAGCGAAAACGCTACGAGCAAGGCCGATCGACGGCGTTTCAAACGATCTCTTTTGAGATCGAAGCCGCGCAAGCAAAGCTGGAAGTGTATCGTCAGCTAGCGATGCTCAGAATAATCGAAAGCCAGTCCCGCCAATTCACGCGAGAGAAAGAGAGTCAGCCATGAACTTAATCGAGCTCTCTTTAAGACGGCCCGTCTTTGCCTGGATCCTGATGGCTGCACTGATTATCTTTGGCGCCATTGGTTTGAACAAGTTGGGTGTTAGCCAGATGCCGGATGTGGATTTTCCGGTGCTTAGTATTTCGGTGACCTATGAAGGCGCTTCTCCGGAAGTAGTGGAAGCCGAACTGATCGACACTATCGAGCAGAACCTGCTGTCGATTGAAGGTGTCACTCAGATGAAGTCCTCGGTGCGCCAGGGTGGCGGCTCGGTAACTCTGGATCTAGATATCAATCGCAATGTCGATATTGCGCTGCAAGAAGTGCAGTCCGCTCTGAGCACCATCCGTTGGCCCGAGGGCGTGGATCCCGCGGTGGTGCGTAAGCGCAATCCAGAGGAATCTCCCATTATGATGTTGGGGCTGTCATTTGATCGCCCACTTAGGGAGACATTGGTCTGGACCGAAAATTACCTGATCGATCAATTTCGTTTTTTGCCCCAAATCGGGGAGGTTTCCATTAGTGGCTTTAGCCAGCGCAATCTGCGCATTTGGCCCGATGTGAAAAAACTACGCAAAGCGGATCTCACAGTACTTGATTTGCTCGACGCTTTATCTGCCCAGCACTTAGAAACGGCTGCGGGCCAATTCTCCGACGGTAAAGAAGAATTGCGGGTGCGCTGGTTAGGCGAAGCGACAACGCCCGAGGAAGTCGGCAACATCCGCATTCTGCGTCGCGGGGGCTCGATCATTCAAGACAGAGTCTATCGGTTGTCCGATGTCGCGGAAGTGGAAGACGGTTTAAGTGATATCCGCCGTATTGCCCGCATCAACGGCAAAGATGCCGTATCGATTTCCATTCAAAAACAGCGCGGCGCGAACGAAGTCGCTTTGGCCGAGTCTGTGCGCAAGAAAGTAGAAGAGCTGCAGGCCACTTTGCCTAAGGGTTATGATCTTCGCGTCAACGTCGATTTCACCACGTCCACCAAAGCCGTGGTCGATACCACTTTAGAAAAGCTCTTTGTGGCCGGCATGGTCACTATTGTAATTTGCTTTCTCTTCCTGGGTAGTTTTCAAGCAGCAGTTAATATTCTCTTCTCGATTCCCACGTCGATTGTTGGCACATTTCTAATTATTTATTTCTCTGGCTTCACTCTCAATCTGTTTTCGCTCTTAGCGCTAACATTAGCGATCTCTATCGTAGTCGACGACGCCATTATGCTTTTGGAAAATATCGTTCGCCACCAGCGCATGGGCAAGGGTCCTTATCAAGCCGCCTATGACGGCTCGATGGAGATTCTGCCAGCAGCGATTGCGGCGACTTTGGCCGTTATCGCCGTATTCCTTCCCGTGATTTTCATGGATGGCATCACGGGTAAATTCTTTTTTCAGTTCGGCGTTACGATGTCGGCTGCGGTTTTACTCTCGCTGCTGGAGGCGGTGACGATTACCCCCATGCGCTCGGCGGCGCTAATGGGAAAAGGGCATAAGGAATCGCGTTTTGAGCTCTGGCTGGAAAAGCGATTCCACGGTTGGGGGGAGAAATACGGCGCTATTCTCGGCCGCACTTTGCCGTGGTCCAAGACCATCGTTGCCTTATCGACGATTTTCTTTCTGGCCTCGTTGCTTTTGGTCCGTGGGGTGAAGCAGGAGTTTGTTCCCAGTCAGGATCAAAACCTCATTATGTTGAGCGCCCAACTTCCTCCGGGAAGTTCTCTGGAAGCCACTCTGGCTAAGGCCATCGAAATTGAAAAAATTATTCAAAAGAACGCTTATGTAGAGAAATTCTCGACAATGGCGGGAGCTGGCGGACCCAATTCGCAGGTTAACCAAATAAGCTTCCCGCTGTTTTTAATTCCGCGAGAGAAGCGCGATAAGACCCATACCCAAGTCATGGCTATTTTGCGCGATGAATTAAAGCCGATAAAAGGCGTTCGTGTCTCGATGCGCGACAACTCCGCCCGCAGTCTTACTTCGGGCAGGCAGTTCCCGGTGTCTTTCAACTTAAGTGGGCCCGACCTGGATGTGCTCTCTGCCAAGGCGCAGGAGATTATCGATCGTCTGGAAAAAGAAGGTCTCACCCAGGACATGGACACCGATTTCAAACAAGGCCTCCCCGAATTGCTCATCCAACCCAACCGCGAAGCCATGGCGTTGCGGGGTGTAAGCGTGGAAAGCGTGGCGCGCACACTCAATGCTACAGTGGCAGGGATTCGCCAGAGTCGATTTACTTCGGGCGGACACCGTTATGATATCCGTACCAAGCTCCATGACGACGCCATTCGCTCTGCAAAAGACATTGAAGGTATCGATGTGCGCAACAGCTATGGCCTGCGCGTTCCGCTCCACGAGTTAGTAACCTTTAAGGAGCAGCGCACGTACCAATCAATCAATCGTGTCAATCGCCAACGCGCGATTGGTGTGTTTGGTAGTCCTGCAATCGGTCACTCGCAGGGTGAAGTCTTAGAAAAAGCGCAAGCGACTGCGCGGGAGATTCTGCCAACGGGATATGCTTTTTCGCTCGAAGGCGCTTCGGCCGGTTTAGCGGAGAGTTTTTCGAGTTTGAGTATGGCCATGCTCATGGGGATTTTGGTGGCCTACATGATTCTGGCTATCCAGTTTAATTCCTTTGTCCATCCAGTCTCAGTGTTAGTGGCGCTGCCCTTTAGCGTGACAGGTGCGATCGCGATACTCTGGATTACGGGCGTCTCGCTCAATCTTTTCAGCTTTATTGGTCTGATCGTATTGATGGGGATTGCGAAGAAGAACTCCATCTTACTCGTCGAATTCACTAATCAGGTGCGGGAGCAGGGAGTCAAGAATGTGGCCCAGGCGCTGCAAAAAGCATGTCCTGTGCGCCTACGTCCGATTCTCATGACTTCCGTGGCCACGGTGATTGCGGCCACGCCTCTCGTGCTGGGCAATAGTATTGGCCAGGAAACGCGCACTCCCATGGGGCTTGTGATTATCGGTGGCACGATTGTGTCCACTCTCTTTACTTTGTTCGTCGTTCCGAGCCTCTATGCGCTGCTGAGCAAAGTGGAGCTAAAGCGGGACAATACTTTCACGTCGCCCGCTCGTGGCACTCACCGCGATCGCGATCACTAACGCCTCAGCTCTCCGTCGGGACGTGGCAAAACGCAGCAAAGCTGGTGTCCTCTTTCGTGCTCTTCCGCAGAGAAGTGCATGGCACGATAAGTGCTTAAGAATTCTGTAGGAATTTCACGCACGAGGATTTAAAGCAGTATGCGAATTGCCCAAGTAGCTCCCCTATACGAAAGCGTTCCCCCCAAAACTTATGGCGGTACAGAGAGAGTCGTCTCGTATTTAACCGAGGAATTAGTGCGCCAGGGTCACGAGGTTACGCTTTTTGCTAGCGGTGATTCTGTCACGAACGCATCGCTAATATCGACGGTAGATTGCTCTTTACGATTACATCCCAATAAGCCCGATCCGGCTCCCCTTCACGCGGTTCAACTGGGGCAAGTACAAATCCGCCGCGACGACTTCGACATCATTCACTACCACAACGACTATCTTCATTTTCCGATGTCGCGCGCGAATCGGCACGCTCAATTAACTACTTTGCACGGTAGACTCGATCTTCCAGAGCTCATCCCGCTCTACGAGGAATTTTCAGAGATGCCTCTGATCTCGATTTCGGAATCGCAGAGAGCTCCTTTAAACGGAGTGAACTGGGTTTCGACGATTCACCATGGTTTGCCCGAGGGTTTGTTCAACCCCGTTTACACTCCAGGAAAATACCTAGCGTTTTTAGGACGTATTTCTCCAGAGAAGCGCGTCGACCGCGCTATTGAAATTGCTCGGCGCGCCGGACTTCCGCTCAAGATCGCGGCCAAAGTCGATAAGGCAGACGAAGTTTATTATCAGGAAAAAATCGCTCCGCTTTTAAAGGCTTCGCCGTTTGCGGAGTACATTGGCGAAATCAACGAAGAGCAGAAGCAAGATTTTCTTGGTGGCGCGATAGGGTTGCTCTTTCCTATTGATTGGCCCGAACCCTTTGGTTTGGTCATGATTGAGGCAATGGCCTGTGGCACGCCCGTGATTGCTTATCGTCGAGGTTCTGTTCCTGAAGTGATTGAGCCCGGAGTGAATGGGTTTTGTGTTTCCAATATCGACGAAGCGGTGGAAGCAGTAGGCTCTATCGACACGATCTCCCGACAAAATTGTCGGCAAGAGTTCCTCCGTCGGTTCACCGCCTATAGGATGGCGCGCAATTACGTGGAGGCTTATGGAAGAGTTAGAAGTGAAAGCAGAGAAAGTAGCCATGGACGCTCCGCATTCG